>DATNQJ010000473.1:0-9961 GCA_036704085.1 Stenomitos sp. | reverse complement strand
GCCGCGGTCGGTGAGGTTGCCCAAGAGGGTCGCGATCCCCCAGCCGATGAGCAGGATGACGATGGCCCCCAAGAGGTGGGGGACCCATCCCAAGAGGTTCGAGAGGGCCACGCCCGTCGCCGTCCAGGCGGCGGCGCCCCAGCCAGAGATCTGTCCAGGCATTGCCGCTCCTCCTTCTTACTGGCCCATGCCGGGCTCCGGGCCCAGCCGGTTCTCCATGTTCTGGGAGGTCTCCGCGATCTGCTCCTGAGCGCGGCGGGCCGCCTCGTCGGCCTCCCGCCGAGCCCGCTCGATCGCGTCGCTGGTCTGCCCCTTCATGCGCGTCGTGAGCTCGTCGGCCCGCTCCTGGCTGCTGCGCACCAGCTCGGTGATGCGCATGCGCCCTTGCCGGATCTGATCCTGGGTGCGGCCCTGTAGCTCATCGACGTTGGAGCGCAGCTTGCGCCGGGTCTCTTGGCCGGCCTGCGGCGCCCACAACAAGGCCGCCGCCGCCCCCAAGAGGCCGCCGAGCAACAAGGCGGACCAGCGATTCATACCGACCTCCTTCTTACCCATGGCAACTAGTAGCCGCGCCGGGTCCCCATCTGACCCGAGATGAGCGAGTAGAGCCAGACCACCAGGGCCGCGCCGATGATCGAGGGGATGATGGCAAGACCGCCGAGGGTCGGTCCCGAGGGGATGTTCAGGAGGCCGAACAGGTAGCCGCCCACCGCCGAGCCCACCAGGCCCGCGATGATGGCCCCGACCCAGCCGCCGGGAATCGAGCCCGGGGCCAGCGCGTCGCCGATGAAGCCCGCGATCGCCGCGACCAGGAGCATGACCAGAAATCCTAACACCGTGGCACCTCCCTCCCCGTTCCGTCGGCCTGCGGCGCGCACCGTCGGGCCAGACGAATCTCTTTGTAAAGAATCGTAACAACCTTAGCATGGCCTCCCAGGCGCTGCAACCCTCGTTTTGCAGGCCGAAAGGGCGGACGATGCGCCGGTGCGACAGGATCTAGCGGGTGCCGACTCGAGAGGGAGGGGGAGCGGCTCGCCTTCCGAGCACCTGCTCGTAGACCTTGAGGTAGCCCTCGATCATGGCCTCGGCGCTGAACCGCCGCTCCACCCAGCGGCGGCAGGCCAGGGGCGAGAATTGCGGGGCGCGCTGCACCCCCTCGAGGAGCCCGTCGAAGTCGTCGGCGATCCAGCCGGTGACGCTGTGCGAGACCACCTCGGGGACCGAGCCCCAGCGGGTGGCGATGACGGGGGTGCCGCACGCCATCGCCTCGATCATGACCAGCCCGAAGGGCTCGGGCCACTGGATGGGGAAGACCAGGCAGCGTGCCTTGCCGATGAGGTCCCACTTGGCCTGACCGCTCACCTCGCCGACGTAGCGGATCGGACCGTCCTGGAGGTGGGGGGCAACCTGGGCCTCGAAGTACCCGCGATCCGCCGGATCGATCTTGCCGGCGAGCACCAGGGGCAGGTTCAGGGTCTTGGCCAGGGCGATGGCCGTGTGGGTCCCCTTGGCCTCGCACAGCCGCCCCAGAAAGAGCAGGTAGCCCTCCTTGCGGCGTTCCACCCGGGGGGCCGAGAGGTCGATGCCGTTGTAGACGGTCCCCACGTAGTTGAGCTCGGGGCAGCGGCGGGCCTGCGCCGCCGAGATGGCCACGTAGCGGTGGGCGGGGTGCTGGGTGTAGAGCGCCCGGCGGGCCGGCGTGAAGTCGTTGTGGACGGTGGTGAGCACCGGGGGCCGGACCGTGCCGGCCCGCAGGACGCCCTGGGTCTTCGTGTGGTCATGGATCAGGTCGAAGTCGTTCGCCTGGGCGAACGCCCAGGCGGCGTGCGCGTCCTCCAGCGGTTGGTAGGTCTCCTTGGTGTCGTAGCCGAGGGGCGTCAGGGCCCGGGGAAAGCAGGATCGCAGCTCGGCCGAGGTGTGCGAATCCCCCGCGGCGAAGAGCGTGACCTCGTGCCCCCGTGCGACCAGTCCGTCGGCGAGTTGCGCGATGACCAGTTCGGTGCCCCCGTAACCGGTGGGCGGCACCGGCAGGGCCACCGGAGCCATCAAGGCAATGCGCACGCGCGGTATCCTCCCGGGATCGTCCGGAGGGGGCCCAAGAGCGCCTCCGGGCGAGACAAATGCCCCTCCAGTCTAGGAGGATCGTAACGGAGTGTAAAGGACTGCTTGCCGCTTGGCGACAGCGTCCGAGCGTAGGTTGTCCCTGTTCGTCGGGGTGTGCTACGGTGGTGGCGCCTTTTCTTAATGAATCGTTACAGAGGACCTGCAGGACAAGGCGTCGGAGCGTTTGCACACCACCCGCCGCAGGTGCGAGGGCAGCGTCGCCCGAACGGCCGATCGCGATGAAAGGGAGGCATTGGTGAGACGAATGACGACCGGATGGACTCCCGCGGATTACCGCCAGGCGATTGAGGGGCTCTGCCAGGAACGGCTCGAGGGCCTCAACCTCATCCTGGCCTCGAATCGCGGCCCGGTGGAGTTCCGCCGCGAGGCGGATGGCCGGGTGTTCTACCGGCGCGGTCAGGGCGGCCTCGTCACGGCCATGAACTCCATGGTGCAGTGCGTCGACACCACCTGGGTGGCCTCCCCGTTGACGCCGGACGACGTGCACGTGGCCCAGCAGCACGGCGATCGCCTGGTGGTGCCCATGGGCCCCCGCAAGCTGCACGTGGCCTTCGTCAACAGCGAGGCCGAGCGCTTTCGCCAGTACTACGACGAGATCTCCAACTCGCTGTTGTGGTTCCTGCAGCACGGCATCACCAACGCCCCCGAGCACCCCGAGTTCGACGAAAAAGTCTGGCAGGCCTGGGAGGCCTACCGTCGGGTGAACCTCGAGTTCGCCCAGGCGATCGCCCAGATCGCCCGCAAGAAGCCCGGGCGCCCGGTCATCCTGGTGCAGGACTACCACCTTTACCTGGTGCCCCTGTTCCTGCGCCGCATGTTGCCCGATGCCATCGTCCACCACTTCACCCACATCGCCTGGCCCTCGCCGGAGGCCTGGCTCCAGCTGCCCTCGGCCGTGCGCGAGGAGATCCTCAAGAGCCTGCTCAGCTGCGACATCGTGGGCTTCCACACGGGGCGCTACGTCAAGAACTTCTGCTTGACCTGCGAGGACCTCCTGGACGTCGAGGCGAACGTGCGCGCGGGTCGCATCCCCTTCCAGGGGCGGCAGGTCCAGGTGCGCGCCTATCCCATCTCGATCGACCCGGACGAGCTGGCGACCTTCGCGGGCTCCGAGATCGTGCAGGAGCACGAGCAGCGCCTGATCGACGCCCGGATCCACCAGACGATCAACCTCGTGCAGGTGGCCCGGACGGATCCGAGCAAGAACATCCTGCGATCGCTCAAGGCCTACGACCTCTTCCTCAACCGGCATCCCCAGTACCACGGCAAGGTCAAGTTCTGGGGCATCCTGCCGGCCAGCCGCCAGGGATCCGATCGCTACCGGGACTACCTGGACAAGCTGAAGGGCATGGCCGAGGCCATCAACAAGCGCTACCGGCGCTGGGGATGGCAGCCCATCGAGCTGTTCTTCGACAACTCGTACGCCCGGGCGATCGCCGTCATGAAGCACTACGACGTGCTCCTGGTGAACTCGATCGCCGACGGCATGAACCTGGTCGCCAAGGAGGGCCCCATCGTCAACCAGCGCAACGGCGTCCTGCTCCTGAGCGAGACGACCGGTGCCTGGGATGAGCTGGGCGACGGCTCGATCGGCCTCAACCCGTTCGACCTGGTGGGCATGGCCGATTCGCTCAAGCAGGCCCTCACCATGCCCCTGCCGCAGCGCGAGCGGCTGCAGGAGATCCTCCGGGTGCGCATCCACGCCAACCCGGTCCACCGCTGGGTCTACGAGCAGATCGCCGACGTGTTCGAGCGGGCCGAGGAGCCGGGCGTGCGCCTGTGGGTCTCGCCCTTCTACCGCGAAGGCTCCGTCACCAAGGAAGAGGCTTGAGGCATGACCACCCTGAAAGGAATCGACCGCTCGGCGATGGAGCGCCGCCTCCTGGAGCTGGGCCTGGCCGGCCGGACCCCCAACACCCGGGAGGCCAACCTGCGGGCCATCCGCATGATGCTCGACGGCTCGGAGTTCTACACCTTCGGCATCCGTCGGGTCGCCGACGCCCTGGCCCGGGGCATGCTCGACGAGGCGGGCGTGGTGGCCCTCATGGCCCGGGCCAACGGCCTCGCATCGGGCGCGGAGTTCCTCGCGGACTGCGGGGTGATCCAGGCCGCGGCGGCCTTCGACGGCCTGGTCCGGGCGGCCCGGCTCTTCCGGCGCTGCGTCCGGGCGGGGGCGACGCTCGCCTTCGGCACGGGGCATCCGGGCGCCATGATCTCCTGCTACAACCGCCTGGCGGCCTATGCCCGCTCCCATGGCGCGACGGTGGCCCTGGGGGAGGTCGGCGCCCAGGTCGGCGTGGACTGGTACCTGGATCATGTGGGCGACGTGGCCGTCACGAGCGACTACTGCGGCGTCCTGCACGGGCACTCCGTGCGGCCCATGGACGCGGTCATCGAGACCTGGAACGGCCCCATCGACCTCATCATCGGGGACCACGGCCACGCGGGCTCGGCCATCAACCACGGGATCGCCTGCATCGCCGTGATGGACACCAACGATCCGGCCCTCGAGGTGGCCAAGCACCTGGAGGTCGAGAACCTCGTGGTGGTGCCCCTCTACGACAACCGACCGAACGCGGTGACCGCCCAGTTGGCCGACCTCTTCCTGCAGCTGGTCGAGGCGGAGGAGGAAGCACCGGTGGGACGCGCGGCACGGGCGGCGGGCGTGACCTTCGACCGCTGAGCGAGCGCCGATCGGGCCCCCTGTGGTAAGATGGAGCCCCGCGGGCGGTTAGCTCAGTTGGTAGAGCGCCTCGTTTACACCGAGGTGGTCGCGGGTTCGAGTCCCCCACCGCCCACTCGCCAGAGCGCCCGCCGATCCCGGCGGGCGCTCTGCGCTTGCGGGTGGTTTAGACCCGCGCTGGAATCGAGAGTGGCTTGCCGATCCGTACTTCGACTTGCCCCTGCGGGTCGAGCTTGAAGAAGCTCACGGCCTGCTGCAGGCGGCGGGCCTGCTCGCTCAGGTCGTCGGCGGCCTGGCTGACCTGCTCGGTGGCCGTGGCGGCTTCCTGTGAGCTCTTGGAGAGATTCTCGACGGCCATCACCACCTGATCGGCGCCCTGGCGCTGCTCGGTGGTGGCGTAGGTGACCGTCCGGGTGAGCTGGTTCATCTCGCCGACCGCGCCGGTGACGTGGTGGTTGATGGCGGCCATCTGCTCGGAGGCCGTCACGATCTGCGAGCTGGCGCGGGCCTGCTCGCCGGCGGCCGCGGCCACCTCGTGGAGCATGGAGGTGACCTGGACGACCGAATGCTTGATCCGGCCCAGCGCCTCGTGGGTGTGAGCGGCGAGCTGCGTCCCCTCGGTCACCTTGGCGGCCCCTTCCCGGGTGGCGCCGACGGCTTGCTGAGTTTCCCGCTGGATGCCCTGGATGAGGTCCCCGATCTCGCGGGTGGCCGTGGCGGAGCGCTCGGCGAGCTTTCTCACCTCGTCGGCGACCACCGCGAAGCCGCGGCCCGCCTCGCCGGCGCGCGCCGCCTCGATGGCGGCGTTGAGGGCCAGGAGGTTGGTCTGCTCGGCGATGTCGTCGATGACCTCGATGATCGTGCCAATCTCGGCAGAGCGCTCGTCGAGCACCCGGATGGTCTGTTGGATCCCCGTCATGGTCTCGCTGATGGAGGCCATGCCGGCCGAGGTCTTGGTGACGGCCTCTTCACCGGCCCGAGCGGCCTGGGCTGCCTCGTCGGCCATCTGGTTGGCGTGGGCCACGTTGCCCGCGACCTGTTGGACCGAGGCGGCGAGCTCCGAGATCGAGCTGGAGGTCTGGGTGACGGCGGCGGCGAGTTCGTCGGCCTGGCCGCGGACATTCAAAACGCGATTTCCGAGGGTTTGGGCGCTCTGGTCCACGGACTTGAGGTTGGAGGCCATCTGCTCCATGGCGGCCGAGGTCTCTTCGGCGCTGGAGGCCTGGACCGAGACGGTCTTGGAGAGTTCGGTGCTGGAGCTGGCGATCTGGAGCGAGCCCGCGCTAACAGCCTCGGCCGAGGTGCGCACCTGCTCCACCACCTCGCGAAGGCCGGCGATCATCTGGGCGATCGCGTTGCCAAACTGGTCCTGGGAGCTCTTGGGCGTGATGTTCCGGGTCAGGTCGCCCTGGCTCATGGCCTCGGCGACGCTGGCGACCTCCTTGAGGTAGGCGATCATCTGCTGGAACGTCCGGGCCATGTCCCCCAGTTCGTCCCCGGAGCGGACGTCCACCGCCTGATCGAGCGCGCCCTGTGCGATGCCCTCGGCAGCGGTCGCGATCCCCTGGACGCTCCGGGTGATCTGGCGCGACAGCCAGAGGCCGAGCGCGAGCCCCACGAGCACCACCAGGAGGATGACGGCGACCGTCACGTTGAAGGTGACGGCGTAATCCCGCGCCGAGCGCTGGCTCGCGGCGGCGCCCTGGTCGAGGTTGAACTTGAGCAAGGCGCCGACGGCATCCTTGGCCTTGAAGAAGAGAGGGGCCGTCACCTGGGAGTTCTGCCGGACCGCCTCCTGCTTGTGGCCCATGCGGCTGAGCTCGAGGGTCTCGCCGATGCTCTGGAGGTAGGCCGCGTAGCGCTCCGTGATGGCCTGGAACATGACGCGCTCTTCCGGGGAGGTGAGGGTGCCCGCGTAGCGGTCCCGAAGCGTCTCGAACTCCCGATGAGCGGCCTGGTAGGCCTCCTCTTGCTTGGCCATGGCGGCCGCGTCGGGATCGAGGATGTGGCGCAGGGTGATGCGCTGCACGTCGGTGAGGTCGGCCTGCATGGTGCCGAGATATGACGTGGACACCAGCCAGTTGTCAGCGATCTCACGTGTGGCGGCGTTCACGGCCTGCAGCCGCGTGAGCGTGAAGGCGCCCATCATGAGGGCGAGGAGGGCGATCGCCAGGAAGGCCCCCACCAGTTTTCGACCGACCGTTAGCTTCATGTCGTGCACTCCTTGAAGAGGGGCACCGGCCCGCAGTCCGACCTCCGGAGTCACTACTTACGTAGGGACTACCGGGACATCATAGGGCGGTCGGCAGGGAGGCAACAGATGCCGGTGGGCGGATCCTATGAAGAAATGGTGAGGATTGTTTCCGTCATGCGGCTTGGCGGTCCTGTCTTGATGGTTTCTAATCCGAGTGCGTCATGCTGCCCCCGCTCAGCCCTTGCTGATGGGAAGGGTGACGGTGAAGCGGCTGCCCTTGCCCGGTTCGCTCGTGGCCGTGAGGCGTCCCTGGTGCAG
Organism: Stenomitos sp.; assembly: GCA_036704085.1. Classification (GTDB taxonomy): domain Bacteria; phylum Cyanobacteriota; class Sericytochromatia; order S15B-MN24; family UBA4093; genus DATNQJ01. The sequence goes on along the minus strand of DATNQJ010000473.1, from coordinate 2,642 downwards.
CTCGACCAGCTTCTTGGCGATGGTCAGGCCGAGGCCGAGGCCGCCGCGGCGGCCGGTATCGCCGATGGCGAGCTGCTCGAAGGGCTCCCAGATGCGGCCGAGCTCGTCGGCGGGGATGCCCTGGCCGGTGTCCCACACCTCCAAGGCGACCTGGCCGTCGACCGGGCGGACCCGGATGCCCACCGTCCCGCCGGGCGGCGTGAACTTGTGGGCGTTGACGAGCAGCTCGACCAGGATCTGGGTGAGCCGGCGCGGGTCCGCCGAGACCGGCGGGGTGGCAGGGTCGATCTCGGTGATCAGCTGGTGCTGCTGGGCCTCGCAGCTCGCATGCGTGATGTGCCGCGCCGCGTCGACCAACTCGTCCAGGTAGACCTCGCTCTTGTAGAGCGGCAGGGTGCCGCTCAAGAGGGCGCTGTAGTCCAGCATGTTTTCGATGTGCTCGGTGAGGCGGCGGGCTCCGTCTTGGATCCCCTTCAACAACTCCTCATGCGGGCACTTCTCCTCCAGGAGCTCGCTGTAGCCGACGATCAGGGACAGGGGCGTCTTCATCTCGTGCGAGAGCGTCGAGAGGAAGTGATCCTTGAGTCGGTCCAGCTCGGCGGCCTTCTGGAGCTCGGCCGTGCGCATGGCGATCTCCTCGAGGGTCTTCTTGCGCTCGGAGATGTCGCGGATGATGGCGATCACCGCCTCCTTGCCCCCGTACGTGATGGGGCTCGCGGTCGCCTCCACGTCCACGGTGCTTCCGTCCAGGCGTATCATCTTCTTCTCGAAGCTGAGGATGGCTTTTCGCTCGGTCCGGGCGCGGGCCAGCTGATCGCGGAAGGCGTCGAGGTCGTCCGGGTGCACGAACTCGAGCAAGGAGCGCCCGATGAGCTGGCTGGCCTCGTGGGCCCCGATGAGGGCGGCGCCCGCCGGGTTCACGAAGATGAGCTGGCCGCCCATGTCGACCATGATGGCCTCGGGGGAGAGCTCCACCAGCCGCCGGTAGCGATCCTCGCTCTCCTTGAGGGTGGACTCGATGCGCTCCCGCTCCGCCTCGGTGCGGTTGAGGGCGGTGACGTTCCACGCGATGAGCCCCAACCCCACCGCGCTCATGGTGAGGGTGAGCAGGGCCGCGCTCAGTTCGGGGCCGAACAGGCCCGCCCGCTCGCCGACCCGGTGCAGCCATCCCAGGATGAGCGGCGCCCAGAAGGCCGCTGGTGCGAGGCGCCTGAGCACCGAGCCACCGAGGGTGTTGCTGTTCATGAGGCCCATCACCCCGCCGTCCGGCCGCGCGCAGAGGGTTCCCACCGTCAGGATGATGAGCAGGAACGACATAGGGAGCGACATCTGCCAGATGTGATGCTCCAGGCCATCGGTCATTAGGTTGAAGGCATAGCCCACCAGGGCGAGGTAGGGCGGCCCTAGGGAGGTGAGGGCGAAGGCTTGGCTCGGGTAGGACACTCTGTGCGGCCGGTCCTGCAGACTGAAAAGCGCCAGTCCCAGCAAGATGAGCGTCAGCGAGGTCGGCAGGCTGGGTAGGATGACCCCCTGCATCAGCTTGGAGTGCGGAGGAAACAGGTTGAAGTAACAGCCGGTCGCCCCGTACGCCACCGGAGCCAGGGCGAGTGCTCGGGCCAGGCGACGGATCGAGGGCAAGGCCGACTGGCGGAGCCAGAGCGAGAGGCCCGTCGCCGCCACGGTGAAGGCTGCGAACGGGTGGAGCGCGATCAAGAGCCGGCGCATGGGCTCCGGTGCCACGGGCCAGGCCGCCAGGGCGAGCGCCGATACCAGCAGAGTCCCGAGCCCCACGCCTTGCGAAAAGGTCCGAAGGCGCCGGATGAGCACTGGACAGAGCGGTGCGGCCATGGCGATCCCCCGAGTCTCTACCTTGCCAAGAATATGGTAGAGGCCCCGGACGGTCGCAACATCAGAAGAAGGGCTAAAAACCTGTCCGATTTATGGAGTTGGTTGGCGTTTGGCGGGCGGTAGGAGCACGTTACGGAGTCGCGCCCGAGTATGCGGCCAGGGTGTAGCTCACCAGCTCCGTTTCAGTGGTCGTCGCGCCCTGCGCGCTGCGGGTCTTGACGATCCCCACCTCGGGCTTGAACCAGACGGTCATGGTATAGCCCGGGGACTCCATCCCCGGCACGGCCGTCCGGTAGGCGATGCGGTAGCAGCCCGGAAAGGTGCCGGCCTTGACCGTCAGGGTCTCGATGGCCTCGAGGTGGGCATAGACCCGGTACTCGGTGGGCGACCCTTCCAGGTCGTGGTAGGCGCCCTTCTGGGCGGTCCAGGTGTCGTTGATCTGGGCCTGGGTCAGGTAACAGACCAGGGGGCTCTGCTCGTCGCCCGAGCCCTCGAGCTCGGGCAGCCGGAAGGCGATCCCCTCGGACGAGCGGACCAGGGTGACGCGGCTGGTCTTCTGCGCGCCCCCGTGCTCGAGGACCCGCTCGAGCATGGCGTAGGTGCGGTCGTCCTCGGTGCGGATCCGCACCACCCGGGTGGTGGCGGTGTCCCCGTTGGACAGGGCGTAGCGCAGGGTGTCGCCCACCTGGGGTTGGTAGGGCGTGGGCAGCGCGGCGGCCGGCATGGCCCACAGGAGGGCCGAAAGCCCGGCGCTCAGTCCGACCCGGATCCCCGTCGTCCATGTGCCCACGGCC
>DATNQJ010000472.1:0-9421 GCA_036704085.1 Stenomitos sp. | reverse complement strand
ACCGAGGGTGATCTCGCGGCCCAGCTGTGAGACGAGCTCCACGCGCACGTGGCGGGGAATGCCGCGTCCTTCGTGGTTGAGGGCCACGATCATGGGCTGCTGGGGACCGTACTTGTCGAGCAGATAGCGAAGAACCTGGTGGCTGACGTCGAGCATGGCTGTCCTCGTGGTGTGACCTGAAAAAGGGAACCCGTTCGCCCCACCCGCCCCGGAACAAGGGAATCGGGTAGCGACCAACTCCCTGTATTGTAGCCCTCCGGCCTTATTCGGGGAAGCGGGGCTCGGGGCTTGACGAAACTAATACTGTTAGCCCATAGTGCTAATAGCATTAGTTTACAGGAGGTCCCCATGCCCCGTCGTCAAGGTCCCGCCATCAACCGGGCCGAAGTGGTCGCCACGGCCATCGCCTTGCTGCAGGCCGAAGGGCCCGAATCGCTAGGCATCAACCGGGTGGCCCGGGAGCTCGGGATCAAGCCTCCGTCCCTCTACAATCACGTCGCGAGTAACGAGGACCTCCGCCATGCGGTCGCCCTCGAAGGGTGGTCCATGCTCGAGCAGCAGTTCATGGCGGCGCTCGCCTCTCCCGATGCCTCGCGCCCCTTGACCCGGCGCTACGCCGACACGTTCCGCGCCTTCGTCAAGGCGCATCCGGCCCTCTACACCCTGATGTCCACCACGGACCTGTCCCATGACCCCGCGTACCCCCCGGTGGCCAACCGGATCCTGGCCGCCCTCATGGACGTGCTCGCCCCCTTCGGACTCGAGGGGGATGCGGCCCTGCATGCCGTCCGCGGGCTCCGGTCCGCGCTGCACGGGTTCGTGCTCCTGGAGCTCGCCGGTCAGTTCCCGCTGCGCCTGGAGCTCTCGAGCCCGTTCCCGACGTACCCCAACGTCGATGCGAGTTACGACTGGCTGATCGAGATGCTGACCCGCGGCATTCAGCAAATCAAGGAGTAACAGACGATGGCAAGCAACGCCTGGAGCGAGCTCAAGGGGCTCGCGCGCACGGAGTTCGGTCAATTGCGGGGAAGACCCAAGCTGTGGGGCGCCTGCCTGGTCATCATGGCCATCCCCTCCGTCTATGCCCTCACCTATCTGAGCAGCGTCTGGGATCCATACGGACAACTCGACCAGCTGCCGGTCGCGCTCGTCAACCAGGATCAAGGTACTGCCATCCAGGGCCGGGCCCTGAATCTGGGACAATCGGTGCTGCGCGAGCTCGAGACCCGCCACACCTTTGCGTTCCGCCGCTATGCCACCGAGGCCGAGGCCAAGCGCGCCCTGGACGACGGCGGGGCCTACTTCGCGCTCGTGGTGCCGTCGGCCTTCAGCCGGATGGCCGTCGCAGGCGATAGCCGGCATCCGGCGACCCTGAGCATCGTCGCCTCGCAGGGGACGAGTTACATGGCCTCGACCCTCGGCAAGCGGTTCGGCGAGGAAGTCGCCCACGGGCTCAACGAGACCCTGGGGGAGAACCGATGGCGCCTGACCGGCCAGGGAATGGGGCAGCTGCGGACGGGGGTCCTGGCCCTCACGTCCGGTGCCGAACGGCTCGCCAAGGGATCTGCGGAGCTGGCCGACGGCGCCACGCAACTCGCAAGTGGCAGCCATCGGGCCGCCGAGGCGTCCCATCAGCTCGTGAGCGGCTCCGGCCGACTGGCTGGCGGGGTCAACCGCCTGACGGAGGGCACCCGGCGGCTCGGGGCCGGGATCCGGCTGATGGCCGAAAAGAGCCCTCAGGACAGCGAGCTCGACCGTCTCGCTGCGGGCAGCGCTCAGGTCGCCAGCGGCCTCCAGGACCTCGACTCCGGCCTGGGGCGCCTGACGGCGGCCGGGCAGACGCTCGCCACCAAGAACGCCGAGCTCGCCGACGGACTGGACCGGCTGAAAGCGGGCTCGCTCCAGCTGACGGCCGGCAGCACCCAGTTGACGACCGCGCTCGGCCGCGTTCCGCTCGTCGGCGGTCAGCTGGCGGCCGGATCCGGGAAGCTACAAGCGGGCCTCGAGCGACTAGACGCCGGACTCGGAACCGCCTCTTTGGGGGCAGGCCAGCTGGCCGACGGAACCCAACGCTACCGCGACGGGGTGCACCAGGCCCACCAGGGCGCCGAGCGGCTCGCCACAGGTAGCGCCCAGGTCGATGCGGGTGTCCAGCGCCTGACCACTGGCGTCAAGCAATTGTCGGGCGGCCTGCGGACCATGGCCCGGGCCCTACCGTCCGATCGCGACCTGGCGACCCTCCAGCATGGCGGCCAGAGCCTCGCGGCGGGGTCATCTGCGTTCAAGATCGGCCTCGAACGCCTCGAGGGCGGCAGCGCGAAGCTGCAGCACGGGGCCCGACAGCTGGCGGACGGCAACCGAACCCTCAGCCAGGGCCTCGAGACGCTGTACGCCAAGTTGCCGGGGGATGCTCAATTCCAGGATCCGAGCGGAACGGCCCGGCCGGTGACGAGCACGGTGGAGTATCTCGCTCCGGTCGCCAACAACGGGACCGCCTTCTCCCCCTACTTCATCGGGCTGTCCCTCTGGATGGGCGCGGTCATGACGGCCTTCCTCTTCCACTTCATCGTCTTGCCCGAGTCCATGCGCGGCACCCGCCAGCGCCACCGCATGCTGGCCAAGGGGTTGCTCCCGAGCATCCTGGTGTTGGGCCAGGCCACCATCATGGCCGTCGCCCTCCGGTGGGGGCTGCACCTCAAGACGCCCAACGTCGGCGCCTACTACACCCTGCTCCTGACCGGAGGCCTCTCCTTCGTCAGCATCGTCCTCGCGCTCATCCTGCTTTTGGGCGACGCCGGCAAGCTCACGGCGGTGGTGCTCCTGGTCCTCCAGCTGGCGGCGGCCGGCGGCGCCTTTCCGGTGGAGCTTGCGCCGGCGGGCTTCCAGTGGCTGCATCCGTACCTGCCCATCACCAACCTCATCAAGGCGTTCCGGGCCTCCCAGTTCGGATCCTACGGAGGGCACTGGTGGACCTTCGAACTCCGGATGGTGCTCGCCGGCCTGATCGCGGCCCTCACGGCCCTCGCCATCGGCCGCAAGCGCTGGAAGTTCGTCCCGGACGGGGACTACGGGCCCGCGCTAGACCTCTAGGAACCGGGGGCGAAGCGACCGCTTCGCCCCCTTCCCTTAGTACTCCCCGCCGCTATCGACGTCCCGGAACGACTTGGGCCCATGCTTGTGGCTGTAATCGCCTTCCTCGACGTACTCCACGGGAACTTCGGTCGTCAGGGCCTCTTCATCCGTCAAGCCGAGCTGGTTCGAATGGGCATCCGACTCGTACCGGGTATGGACGATCCCTCCCTTGACCGGCCGGGCATGCACCTTCTTGTCCATGGCGTCCCTCCCTCCTGATGCCGTGATTCTAGCGAAGCCTGCCGAGAGTTGGCCACGGACAAGCGTCGCACGGAGGGCGCAGCGACCAGGCATCGGCCACCATGGCCTACGTGGTTGGGCGCCCAATCCGGTAGTTCCCCACGATGGCCCGGGAAGATCGGGCGTGACATCATGAAGCCAGGACATTACCAGGAGGTGCCCCTTGAAGGTGTTGCTGGCAACCGATGGCTCTCCGTGCTCCCGCCTCGCCCTGGATCAGACGGCCAATCTGGCGGCCGCCGCCGAGGCCGACGTGATGGTCCTCGTCGTCTCCGACATGGTCTTCCTGCGTCCCTCCTACGGGCTGGAGCCGGAACTGCTCGTGCCGTCGAACGCCGAGGCCGCCGACATCCTGCAAGAGGCCTTCGCCTTCCTGAAGGCGCGTGGTATCCGGGCCCGGACGCTGCACCGCGTGGGGCCGGCGCCCGAGATCATCGTCTCGGTGGCCCGCGAGGAAAAGGCCGACATGATCGTGGTCGGCTCCCACGGCAGGAGCGGTTTGCAGCGATTCCTGCTGGGGAGCGTTTCCGAAAAGGTGCTCGCCCATGCCCCCTGTACGGTGCTCATTACCCGCGCACCGAGGCAAAACGGCATGGAGGCCCGGGGCACCACCGTCCTGCCTCGCCCTTAACGGCTCGCCGACATCGGTAATTACTCCGGACGGCGCCATGGGCCCGGCTGGCTAGCATGACAGTACTCCCACTTGGTATGAGGTGCTGCCATGCTCGACGACCCGTTGACTGAGCGTCCCCACCGCCCACCGACCGCCATCGGCGTCATGGGATCGGCCGGCGGTGATCTGCTGCCCTCGAGTATCAGCAAGAGCTACGATTTGGGGCGCGCGATCGCCCGGCGCGGCTTTGTGCTCATCAACGGCGCCTGTCCCGGGCTGCCCATGCACGCGGCGCACGGAGCCAAGGACGAGGGCGGCATGACCGTCGGCATCTCCCCCGCCCTGTCGATCGACGAGCACGTCGCGAAGTATGCCGCGCCCACCGAGTGGCTGGACGTCATCATCTACACGGGCAGCGGGTTGATGGGACGCGAGGCGACCAACATCCGGTCGAGCGACATCGTCGTCTTCGCGGGCGGGCGTTCCGGCACGCTGGGAGAGTTCGCGATCGCCTACGAGGAGGGCAAGCTTATCGGGGTCCTCGAAGGCACGGGTGGCATCTCGGCCGAAATCCCGGAGCTGGTCGAGATCTGCCGCAAGGAGTCCGGGGCCCACGTTCTGTACGACACGGACCCCGACCGGCTGGTCGAGCGGCTCTGGAGCTTCTACTGCGAGCGCCATTTCCGACAGCCGTCGCTTTCTTGAAGCAGTGAGGGCGCCCGCCAAAAGCGGGTGCCCTCACTACACAAGAGGCCTTCGTGAGGCCAGCTCCATCATAAAACGTAATGAACGATTCACAATCCGCAATCTCCCCGGATTGTTCCCGGGAGCGCGGTTGCCACCGGGAGGGGGGTGCTCTACCATGTCGAACGACCTATGAAGAAGCCCAAACTCCTCGTCGCAAGCGCCGACCTCACCCTCCAGCGCCTCATCGCCTACCTTGCCGGCAAGGTAGGTCCCATGGACCTCCTCCTTTCCACCTCGGGGGCCGACGCCCTGCGCCGGGCGGAAATGGCGCTGCCGGATGCCGTCATCCTCGATGCCGCCCTGCCCGGCATGGACGGGCTCAGCCTCACCCGACGCCTCCGCTCCCTGGCCTCCTTTCTCGACACGCCGATCTTCCTGCTGGTCGATCGAGCGGACTCCAAGTACCAGGCCTTTCAGGTGGGCGCCACCGACGTCATGGTCAAGCCGGTCGACCAGCTCGAGTTCCAGTATCGCCTCAAGGTGCACCTGCGCGCGCGGTTGCGGACCCTCGAGAGCACCGAGGTCGTCGAAGCCGGCCCGCTCAAGCTGGAGCCCGCCTCCCAGACGGCCCAGGTGCACGGCCAGTCCGTGGCGCTGACGCCGTCCGAGTTCGCCATCCTGAGCTACCTGGCGGCCCGCCCCAAGCAGTCGGTCTCGACCGAGAACCTGCTCGTCGAGGCCCTCGGAGAGCCCCGCCAGCTCGGAAACCCCCAGGTCATCCACACCCACATCAAGAACTTGCGCCGCAAGCTAGAACCCGAGCCGACGCACCCCACCTTGATCCTCTCTTCGCGGCGAGGCTACTCGTTCCACACGCCGGACTAACGTCGTAGGCATGTCAATAAGACGTTATTTATCGGATTTTAAGCAAGTTTTTAACTCCAGTCGCGATAAGTACCTGCAAGAAAGTGTTGAATTGAACTCGCAACTGGAGGTTCTCAATGACGTATTCGGTGACCGGGGTTCCTGAGAAGAATCTGAACACCCTGCGCAAGAAGGCGATGGAAATCGTCGACCGCTTCGATACCAACCGCAACGGCAAGATCGACAACGGTGAAGGCGGCCCGACCTTCAGCAACCATGATTCCGACATGTACAGCTCGCGCGATTGGCTGACCGGCGACTTCGTCACCGTCACCACCGTCAACTACGACGTGTTCCGCTCGCTGAAAACCGCCGAGGCCAAGCTTGCCGACAAGAACGGCGACGGCCTGGATGCCGACGAGATGGTCGACCTGATCCTGCGCGAGGCCGACAAGAACGGTAACGGCAAGCTCGACAAGGGCTTCCTCGGCCTCTTCGGCAACGAGAACTTCAAGGCGGGCGCCGGCGATCTCCAGAACAAGTTCGAGGGCACCTCGCGGGTCGAGACCGGCCGCAGCTCGTACACCTATTACGATCCCCTGCCCCGGCAGAGTGATCGCCCCACGCCTCCTTCGACCGGCGATCGCCCGACCCCTCCCTCGACGGGTGGAGACCGTCCCACGCCCCCCTCGACGGGTGGCAGCAGCCGTCCCACCCCTCCCTCGACGGGTGGAGACCGACCCACGCCTCCCTCCACGGGTGGCAGCAGCGGTCGTCCGACCCCGCCGCCCATCAACTAGGATCCTCAGAGAGGCCGCCGCAAGGCGGCCTCTTCGTCTTTGGAAATCTTCAGCCCATCTTCAGCGAAAATCAGGTAGCCTGATGAAGTTGGTTCCCACCCGAAGGAGGAGAAACGTTCTCATGACCACGACGCTGAGCCACGAAGCCCAGTCCGCTGCCATCACCGAAGTGCTGTCGCGCTGCGAGCGCGACAACGTCAAGTTCATCAACCTGCAATTCTGCGATATCCTCGGCATCGTCAAGAGCGTGACCATTCCGACCAACCAGTTCGAGGACGCCATCAAGCATGGCAAGTGGTTCGACGGGTCGTCGATCGAGGGCTACCTGCGCATCGCCGAGTCCGACATGTTCCTCTTGCCCGACCTGAAGACCTTCCGCGTCATCCCCTGGGATCAGTCGCTCGACAAGAAGCATGCCCGCGTCATCTGCAACGTGTTCCTGCCGGACGGCTCGCCCTTCGTCGGCGATCCCCGCGGCGCCCTGCAGCGCGTGGTGGCCAAGGCGCGCAGCCTCGGCTATGACTTCAACACCGGTCCCGAGCTCGAGTTCTTCCTGTTCAAGAACAGCGAGCCCGGCAAGGTCGAGACCCTGCCGAACGATCTGGGCGGCTACTTCGACCTGTCCACGGACCTCGCCATGGACGTCCGCGCCGACATGGTCAACGCCCTCGAGGAAATGGGCATCGAGGTCGAGACCTCGCACCACGAGGTCGCCGTCGGTCAGCACGAGATCGACTTCAAGTACGCCGATGCGGTCTCGACGGCCGACAACGCCGTGACCTTCCGCTACACGCTGAAGGCGATCGCCCAGCGCCACGGCCTGCACTGCACCTTCATGCCCAAGCCCATCTTCGGCACCAACGGCAGCGGCATGCACACCCACATGAGCCTCTTCAAGGACGGCGAGAACGTCTTCTACGACGCCTCGGACGAGTACGGCCTCTCGCAGCTGGCCCGGCACTTCATCGCGGGCGTCCTGGAGCATGCCCCCGGCATGATCGCGATCCTCGCCCCCACCGTGAATTCGTACAAGCGCCTGGTCCCGGGCTACGAGGCTCCCGTTTACCTGTCGTGGGCCCGTAACAACCGCTCGGCGCTCATCCGCATCCCCCGCATCAACCCCCGCGTGCCCAAGGCGACCCGCGTCGAGCTGCGCTGCCCGGATCCCAGCTGCAACCCCTACCTCGCCTTCGCCGTGATGCTCGCGGCCGGCCTGGACGGCATCGAGCGCAAGCTCGCCCTGCGGGCTCCCATCGAGGAGGACCTCTACCACATGGGCGCCGAGGAGCGGACCAGCCGCAACATCGGCTCCCTGCCCCCGAGCCTCGGCGAGGCCCTCGAGGCGCTCAAGAAGGACAAGGTCATCCAGGAGGCCCTCGGCGACCACATCTACGAGCGCTTCCTCGCCACCAAGACCCAGGAGTGGGACGAGTACCGCATCCACGTCTCGAACTGGGAAGTGGAGCGCTACCTGGAGCTGTACTAACAAACGAAGGGCCCGGCCGAATGGCCGGGCCCTCGATGGTTCTGGCTTATTAGCCGGCGACCCACTTGCCGAAGCGGGCGAGACCATTCGCGATGGCGCCGAAGAAGCCGCCGATCCCGTGGCGGACCTCCTTGACCTCGCGCTTGACTTCGTTGACCTCCCGCTGGACCTCCTGCCCGATCAGGGTGCCCGCGATGGTGAGGCCCTTCTTGGCCCCCTCGTAGATGCCCGTGGCCGTGTCGACCACCGTGTCCAGCGCGCGGTGCGGCAGGTCGAGGATCTCCTGCTTGGCGGCCCCCATCTCCTCGTCGCGGATCTTCGCCGCCTCCTGCTTCCACTTGCCGTCGGGATCCATGGGCAGCTTCATGATGCGGTCATAGGCCTTGGCCATATGATTCTTGAGGATGATGGCGCTCGGCGCGGCGAACAGCGGGTTGGCCATGACAGCGGCCACCTGGGCATCCGTCGCCACCTCCTTGAAGGCGCGCGGCACGGCCTCCTTGGCATAGGACCAGGCCTCCGCCACCTTGCCGGTGGCGCCGTTCCAGACACCCTTGGCGGCTTCCACGCCCTGATCGACGGCCTTATCCACGGTGTCGATCGCCGTGTTCACGCCATCCACCACGCCTTGGGCCGCCTTGCCGGGAAGGGCCAGGATCTCCTCGCGGGCGCCCTGACGCTCCTCGTCGAAGATCTTCGCCGCTTCTTTCTTCCAGTTCCCGTCGGGATCCATGGGCAGCTTGGCGATGCGCTCGCGGGCCTGGTTCATGTGGCGCGTCATGATGACGCCCGCCACCACGTTGAGGCCCGGCGTGAGCATGATGGCCGAGAGCTGGGCGTCTTCCTGCAATTCCTTGCCGAACGCCCGGACCTGGCCCTCGACATACTCGCCGACCGTCGGATCCTTCGATTCGAGCCGATCCGTCTGCGCCTGCGCGGTGGCAACCGCCGTCGCCGACTTCAGCTCCTCAGGCCGCGCGACCGTCTGGTACTCCTGGAGCTTGGCCCGGGTCTTGGGACCCTCGATGCCATCCTCCTTCAGCTTGGGGCCGGGCAGCTTACCCTCGTCGATGGCCTGGTTGATCTCGGCCTGGAGACGCTTCGTCTCCTCGCTGAAGGGCTTGAGTTGAGTGTTGACGCCGGCCGTCTGCCGCAGTGTGACGTCGTTGTTGACGGAACCCGCCATGGGAGGCCCTCCTCTGAATCGATAAACTGCTCGGTTGCTAATCACTATTTACCCTAATTCGCGAACAACCTTGCCTTACCTATCTCTTTGGCTCGCCGCCATATAACAAGGCCCGCCGGATCTCCGGCGGGCCTGCGGGCTGATAGGACCTAGTAGCGGTAGTGCTCCGGCTTGAAGGGGCCCTCGACGGGGATGCCGAGGTACGCGGCCTGCTCCGGGGTCAGCTTGGTGAGCTTGACGCCCAGCTTGGCGAGGTGCAGGCGGGCCACTTCCTCGTCGAGCTTCTTGGGCAGGACGTGCACGCCCAGCTCGAAGTGCTCGTTCCAGAGGGCCATCTGCGCGAGCACCTGGTTGGTGAACGAGGTGCTCATGACGAAGCTGGGATGGCCGGTGGCGCAGCCCAGGTTGACCAG
>DATNQJ010000471.1:0-3798 GCA_036704085.1 Stenomitos sp. | reverse complement strand
CTCCTTGAGGGTGGGTTGCAGAGGCTTGGAAGGCCTTGGCCAGGACATGGAGGCCGGCGCTGACGGCCTCTTGTTCGGCCTCGCTGAGCTTGGCACGGACCTGGTTGAATTCGTGGAGCATCTCTTGTTGCAGGGCGAGGACGAACTCCTGGCCCTTTTCCGTCAGGCAGACCTGGACCACACGGCGGTCCTCGGGATGAGGGGTGCGATCGACCAGGCCGAGCTTGCAGAGGCGGTCGATGATCCCGGTGCTGGCACCGGGGCTGACGTGCATGCAATCGGTCAAGCGGCTCATGGTCGAGCACCGCTGGAGGAACAGCACGCGCAGGGCCTGCATGTGCGTTCCGGAGAGCTCGTGGGGGGCGGCCACCCGCCGCATGAGCGTCTTGAAGCCACGGAAGCACTCGAAGAGGTCGCTCATCAGGGGGTCACGGTGAAGGGAGGTCGTCATTGTTTTAACTCCGAGATAGTACGGGAACTAAAATATCTCCCGGAAAGATATTTTACAAGTTAAAGTTGTTTGCGAAGTCCAGGTGACATGCCGGTTGCGGACGGATGAACGGCATGTCAAGCCTCTGGGGAGGGGCCTCCCGCCCCGCCCGGAGGGGACGCGCGCAGGTCCCCCCGTGGCCGCCGGCCACGGGGGGACCTTTGCCGGAGCGGTCGTGCGGACCGGCTAGTACTGGATGCTGCAGGGGATCTGATCGAGCGGGATCAGGCCGCGACCACTCCAGCGGGCATCCACGTCGGCCAGATCCGCCAGGAACTGGCAGTTGAGGCGATACAGCTCCGGGTCGTCGAAGCGGTAGTCCACCGTCGCGAGCCGGGTCAGGGGGTGGGGCCGGACGAAGAGCTCGTGCGCCATCGCATGCCGGAAGCGGTCATCGTGGGTCGTGAGGGCCCGGCGGTCGAAGGGCGGGTGCTCTTTGGTGGTCGGCGGCGGGAGGCGCAGGCGCAGCGGGAGCACGTCGAGCGGGATCCGGGAGAGGTCGTAGTGGTCGGCGGCATGCATGACCGTGACGTCGCAGAGGATGGAGGCCACCGTCTCGGCCAGGGTGTCGCCCTCCCAGATCTCCGCGCCGTCGGGAAAGCCTGGCAGCCACTGGCTCAGCTCGTGCGCCCAGGTCGTCACGCCGGGATCCCCGGCTTGCAGGTGAGCGACCACCGGGCGGACGAACTCGAGCATGCATGCGTAGTAGTCCTGGAGCTGGGCGCCGAAGGCGCTCGGGAGCTCGGGCGGGCGGCGCGGAAAGCGATAGGCCGGGTAGGAGCTGTTGCCCGGAAGCCCCTGGTAGGCATCCCGGATGAGCCCCCGGACGCCCGCGGCGGTGCCCGCGAAGGGGGTGTAGCACTCCCGCTGGTCGTTGTCGAGCAGGGTCCGGGGATGCTCGAGGACCGTCCGATCCAACATCAGCGAGAAGCGCAGGTGCGGCATGAGGAGCCGGGCGAGCAGGTGCCCGCTCGGGAGCAGGGACTTGGTGAGGGCGTTCACGCTGTCCATGGGAAAGTGCAGGAGGGCGTGCACGCCGGTGATGGTGAGGCACGCGGCGCCGTTGAGGACGAAGTACTTGGCGAGCTCCCAGGCATGGCCGTCGGACGGCTCCAGGAGGAGGCCGTCGAGCTGAATGGCGAGGGGGTGGAGCCGGCCGTCGCCGTTCTGCCCGAACAGGGTGGTGGTCGCCGCCGCGTACATGCCGCCCAAGCGCTCCATGGAGGCCATGGGGGTGAAATCGACCTTGTAGAGGGTGCCCGGGTAGTACCGGTAAGCCTGGAAGCGGGCGCGATCGCCCTCGTCGAGGGTGGAGTTCAGGAACTTGCTGAAGAGGCGTTCGCTGAAGAGCTCGGCGAAGGTCTCGTCGGAGACCTCGGCGAGGCCCGGGTAGGCCATGGCCTGCAGGTGGGCGAAGGGCTGGAACAGGCGTTCGGTCAGGTGATAGCGCGCGAGCAAATGGACCGAGAAATCGACCTGCTCGTCCCACGGGATCTCCCGCACGGCGGGCGGCATCCCTTGCGGGTAGCGGGGGTTCGCCTGGGGCCACGGGGTCCGGGTGGCCTTGGGGAAGACGTCGAGTGCTTGCATGGGTCCTCCGGTGACGCTCGGAACGGGCTGGGCTTGCCGTCGGTGTGGAGCCTCCCCCTCGGCCCTGTCGTCGAGGGTCGTTCGGGCCCGACCATACCACCCGAACGCCACCTTGCCATTGGCCACTTGGGGGAATTGTCATGACGCCGGATGAGACGTTCGGAGGGCATGAGGGCGCCCGGCCCCCGAAGCGACCCTCCCAGCGGGGCACGACCCCGCAACGTCCCTTCCGTCGCGGAGCGGATTGACTTCCGCCAATTAGTTTAATAGCTTAACTATATGACCATTGAACTAAATGCGGTCTCGGACCACCTGCTCCACGTCTATCGCCTGATCCGGCGGACGGTGTACGATCTGGCCCAATCGCGCGGCATGACCGCGAGTCAGCTCATGGCTCTCCGCTACGTCGCCCTGACGCCGGACTGTTCCATGAACGAACTGACCCGGCACCTGAACGTGACGCGGGCCGCGGTGACGAGCATCGTGGACCGCCTGGAGCGCGAAGGCCTGGTGCGGCGCCAGGCGGGCAGCGATCGCCGCATCTTCCACCTGAGGCTGACCCCGGAGGGGGAGGCGGCCATCCTGTCCATGCGCCAGGCGCTCCATGGCGAGATCCAGCGCTGGATCGGGACCCTTTCGCCCGAGAAGGCGGAGGCCCTGGCCGTGGGCCTCGAGGCCCTGAGCGGGATCGCGCTGGAGGGGGGCCCGTTCCGTGGCTAGCGCGTCCAACCGCTGGCTCGTCACGGCGACCATCATGATCGGCACCCTGGCCTCGGTCCTGGCCAGTAGCACCATCAACGTCGCCTTGACCGACATCATGAACGGCCTGCAGACCAACCTCTCGGTGATCGACTGGGTGGTGACGGCCTACATGCTCGCCAACGTCATCGCCATGCCATGTACGGGCTGGCTCGGCGACGTGCTGGGCCGCCGCAACCTCTACGTCGCGGGACTGCTGCTCTTCATGTCGGGCTCGCTGTTGGCGGGCGCCTCCTGGAGCATCGAGTCGCTCATCGCGTTCCGCGTCCTGCAGGGCCTCGGCGGCGGCCTGATGATGCCGACGGCCCAGGCCATCCTCTTCGACACCTTCCCGCCCGATCAGCGCGGCACGGCCATGGGCATCTATGGCCTCGGGGCCATTCTCGGGCCGGCCTTCGGGCCGACCGTCGGCGGCTGGCTGGTCGAGTTCTTCAACTGGCGATCGCTCTTCTTCATCAACCTGCCGTTTGCCGTCACGAGCCTCGTCATGCTCCTGGTCCTGGTGCCCGCGCGGCCCTCGGCGGCCGGGGCGCGTCGCTTCGACGCGTGGGGCTTCACGTGGCTCGTCCTCACCCTCGGGAGCCTCCAGATGGCGCTCGGCAACGGTGCCAAGGACGGCTGGGACTCGCCCGGCATCATCGGCTACTTCGCCACCGCGGCCATCGCGGGCAGCCTCCTCTTGCTCCGGGAGTTCACGGTCGACGACCCGCTCATCGACTTCACGGTCTTTGCCAACCGCGGCTACCTCATGGGGTCCATCGTCAGCACCGCGCTGGGGCTGGGGCTCTTCGGGAGCACCTTCCTCCTGCCCCTGTTCCTGGGCAGCGTGCTCGGCTACACGGCCCTCCAGATCGGCGTCCTGATGATCGCAGGCTCCCTGACCATGGGGGTCATGATGCTCATCGGCGGTCGGCTCTCCGACCGCATCGACGCCCGCTGGCTCATCGGCTCGGGCATGC
>DATNQJ010000470.1:0-2497 GCA_036704085.1 Stenomitos sp. | reverse complement strand
CGATCCCATTTGGACGGGTCCAGCGGCTCCAGGCTCACCAGAGTCCCCTTCTTGGTGGCCAGATACAGCCAGACGCCATCCGAGCCGAGCTGCGAGACAGGGAGCTCCACGTAGCCCGAGACCCGATTCTCCACCGGGCTGATCCGGGTGCAATCGGTGACGGCGCCGGGAATCCCGGGTGCCCCTGCCCGGCGCCAGCCGGCTTCGGGCAAGCGCTTCCAGAACCCGTAGCGATCGATCTGCTTGTAGGGTCGATAGTGCTCGAGGACGTAGCGGTAGACGGCCGGATTGCCGACCTCGATGGAGATCCCGTTCATGCTGCCGTAGCCGGAGGCCAGGATGAAGGTCGGACGCTTTTGCTCCAGGCTCCGGATGACCTCGGCCTGGCCCTCCGGGGCCCGCGCGTAGGTCAGTTGGTGAAAGCGTGACGCGGCGGGCTTCTGGAAGACCCGGTACCAGACGGCATCGGAGTTCAGGGTGTAGAAGCTGTCGCTCTGGGCCATCTCGGGGCCGAGCGCGGCCCGGGCCTCTGCGTAGGGCCCCGCGAGGACGGTCGTATCCGGAGTCCAGAAGGAGCCGGCGTAAGCCTGCACGTGTTCGAGGGCGCGGAAGGGGGACAGCTGATCGGCGTTGCGCGGCCCGGCCACGAGCACCAGGGCCCCCCCCAGGATCGCGGCGACCGCCCGCGGCAGCAGCGCCAGAACGCTGTCACGCCAGTCGTCCACCACCTCGGAGTACATGCTCCAGCCGAGAGCGGCCATCAGGAGGCAGGTGTTGACGGCCGACCAGCGAAGGTGCTCCTCGATCGCCCGATCCAAGCCGACGCGATCGCCGAGCAAGGTCCCGATGAGCAGGGCCCCGATCACGCCGTACCTCCGGACGGCGTCGCGTAAGCCGGGATGGCGGCGGTAGGATGTCAGCAGGTAGGCGACCGTCAAGCTCGGGGCCAGGACCAACAGCCCGAAGGTCGTCGAGGCGTGCAGGGTGCTCGCGGTGAGCGGAACGAACCAGGTATCGCGCCCGTAGTGCCCCCAGTAAAGGATCTGGCCCAGCATGGCCCCGCCCTGCACGGGCCCCAGTCCGAGCCACAAGGCGAGGCTTCCCGCCAGCAGCCCGACCCCCGTGCTCGAAAGCCAGCGCCAGGCCGCGCGTCCCTCCTGAAGGAAGG
Source organism: Stenomitos sp. (assembly GCA_036704085.1). Lineage (GTDB taxonomy): Bacteria > Cyanobacteriota > Sericytochromatia > S15B-MN24 > UBA4093 > DATNQJ01. The sequence goes on along the minus strand of DATNQJ010000470.1, from coordinate 1,329 downwards.
CCAGGGGGCTGCAGACGACCAGGATCACCGCGAACCACATGGCCTCCGAGTAGTCGTACAGGAACGCGAGCGGGACCGAACACCCGAGGGCAAAGGCCGCGAGCAAGTCACGCCACCCGCGCGGCTCGCGGGCGGCCCCCGTGCGCAGGAACCAGATCAGGGCCGCCAACTGCGGCAAGGACAGGGCGCGCCGCAGGGTCAGCTCGTATAGCAGCCCGCTGACCAGCAGAAAGGCGAACAGCGTGACGAGGAACCCGAGCCGCGCCTGCGCCCTGGAGCGATACGTCCGGACGATCTCGAAGATCACCCAGGCGGCTCCCAGCCACGCCGCGGTACTCTCCAGCACGCGAAACATGCGGGCAGCGGCAATGCCGTTGCTCCGAAAGCCCCAGTGCTGTGCCAGCAGATCCGGCAGGGCGTTGATCCCGAACCCATGGATGAAGAAGGCACTGGTGAAGGGCCCGCCCCCCTGGGCCAGGGTCGCCCCGAAGCCGAGGAACTCGCCCTCGTGGAAGGCCTTGGAGTGGGTGAGGACCATGCCGAGGTCCCGGTACTCCGCGTTGATGAGCCATGACAGGAACAGCATGCCGCCCACCCCGGCCAACACGAGGGGGTGGACACGCAGGCCCAAGAAGCGCTGTTTTAGCCTTGTGAGGGCGGGTTCCGCCTCTGTCAGCCAGTATTGGAGCTGGAGCCCGAGGCTCGAGGAGGGAAGGCGCCGGGCCTTGCCTGGGGCCGGCGCTTCCGCTCGGGCCGACCAGCGCGGGATCAGGGCGCCGCAGGCCCATGCCGCGATCGTGACGACCCCGACGCAGGCCCCGAACACCAGGTAGTTCTGCCGGCTGTCGAGGCCCGCCAGCTGGATCACCGAGACGATCCCGGAGGTCCCGGACGGTCGGAGCCGCGGCAAGTGGTCGTAAATCCAGTTGATGAAGCCCATCGAGAGCAGCAGTCCGAGGGTCACCTTGACCAGCCGCTCCCAGGCAGGAGGGCCTGACTCACGCCGCGCGTCTTGCATGCCGAGTCTCCTTGTCGACTGAGCAACCGAGCCTTTGCACCCGCAATGCTAGATCGTTCCTTCAGGGACTCCCTTGTCGGTTGTGGCCAAGGCGGGGAGGCCGGCCTTGGGCAGATTGGCTCTGTCAACCCTTGCCTGCATGTTTTATAACCGGCCCATCGGTCCCACTCCCGAGCGAGGTAGTCGTCCCATGTCAGGCCCCGATCCCGTTCATCAGGCCATCGTCATCGGAGGCGGGGCCTTTGGGTGCGCGCTGGCCCTGGAGTTGCGCCGGCACGTCGAGCGAGTCCTCGTGCTCGAAAAGGAGCCGG
>DATNQJ010000469.1:0-2590 GCA_036704085.1 Stenomitos sp. | reverse complement strand
CTCGGTGCTCGACGACGAGGTCACAGCGCCCCTCACCCCGGAGCAGCACCACTACGTGGGCAAGATCCTCATGGGCGCCGAGATCCTGACCTCGCTCATCAACAACCTGCTCGACTACACGCGGATGGAGGCGGGGCGCTTCCAGGTCTTGCGCAGGCCCGTCCAGTATCCCGAGCTGGTGCGGGCCGCCGTGGAGAATCTCCGCCCGCTCGCCGAGCAGAAGGGCCTGCACCTCAGCGAGTCCCTCGCGACCATGCCGGAGATCCTGGGCGATCCGGAGCGCCTGACCCAGATCCTCCACAACCTGCTTTCCAACGCCATCAAGTTCACGCCCGACGGCGGCACGATCACCGTCCGGACCTACGTCCGGGACTCCATGGCAGTGACCGAGGTGGCCGACACCGGCATCGGCATCAGCCGGGAGGATCTCCCCCGGGTGTTCAGCCGCTTCTTCCAGGCGGATCAGGTCAGCACGGGCCGGGGCAAACAAACCAAGGGCACGGGACTGGGGCTCGCCATCACCAAGGGCCTGGTCGAGGCCCACGGCGGTTGCATCGAGGTGGAGAGCGAGCTCGGGAAGGGCACGCTCTTCCGCTTCACCCTGCCGCTGGCGACCTCCGAGGCCGTCGCCACGCCCTAGAAGGCCTGGACGATGGTGATGTCCGGGTGCTTCCGGAGGTCCAGCTCGTAGGCCTTGGGGCGTACGCGGCCGTCGGGATCGGTGGTCACGCGCACGGTCGGGCGCATGGGCAGCCCCCGATCGACGGCCACGACGAGGCCCTCCTCCAAGGTGCTCAGGCGCACGGAGGTCTCCAGGGGGAACGGCACGAGCAGCTTGAGGAACTCCGAGACCATGGCGTGGTTGAAATGGGAGCCGCCGGCGGCCATCAGGTACTCCATGGCCTGGTGCGGAGGGCTCGGGTGGCCCGAGCCCAGGTCGTGGATCAGGGTGTCGTAGGTGTTGGCGATCGCCGCGATCTGGGCGAAGGGGTGGATCTCGCTCTCCGTGAGCCCCTTGGGGAAGCCGGAGCCGTCGACCCGCTCGTGGTGCTGGAGGGCGATGATCCGGGACGGACCGCTCATGGTCTTGCCGAACTGCTGGAGCATGTCGTAGCCGAGCCGGGCATGCTGCCGGTAGCGTTCGTCCAGGATGGGCTCGGCGCCTTCGTGCAGGAGCATCACCTCCGGGGAGAGGAGGGTCTTGCCGATATCGTGCAGCAAGAGGCCGACGGCCAGGTCCACCAGCTTCGCCTGGGTCATGCCCAGGCGTTCGGCCAGGGCCAGCCCCAATAGACAGACGTTGACGGAGTGATCGAAGGTGTAGGAGCTCGCCGTGCGCAGCTCGGCGATCTGGAGGTTCAGGTCGCGATTGCCCTGCAGCTCCGCGATGATCGAGGTGGCGGCGTTGTAGAGGATGCGGCGGCTGGTCCACTCCTGATCGAGGGTGCGGTTGGGCTCGCGGACCTTGCGAAAGGTGTCGCGAACCGCCACCAGGGCCTCCTGGCGAGTCCGGTCGCTGATGGGCTCCTTGAGGGGCACCTCCAGGGCATGCGCATCCAGCACGTACAGGGCCTGATAGCCCATGTGCCCGAGCGTGTCGATGTACGCCTCCGACAGCTCCGTGCCGCGGTGCAGGAGGATCCGGCCGTCCTCGCCGTAGAGGGTTTTGCCGAGTCGCGCCCCGGGCGCCACGTCGTGAATCATGACCAGCCGCATCGCATCCCTCCCGCCCTACTCTAGCAGACATGAGTCCTGGATCCTAGCCAGCGAGCGCCTCGGCAGCCCGGGCGCCGGTTCCCGGCGAGAGAGGGCGCATCTTAACCGGCGCATCATCGGATCTTGACGCCGTCCCCAAGCTGCGCTACACTCGATTTTGTTGCTTTCCGCTAAACCGGAGGGCGCTTTTTCTGGCACTGTCGCCAAGTGGTTAAGGCAAGCGGTTCATACCCGCTCATCCGCTGGTTCAAATCCAGCCAGTGCCACTCGAAACGCCCGGGGTTCCCCCGGGCGTTTGCTTTTAGGACCATGATGGATTCCCTGCACCGCACCCTCCTGGAAACCGCTCGCCGGTACGGCCTCTTCGAGCCGCACGAGACGATCCTCGTGGGCTGCTCGGGAGGGGCGGACTCCCTGGCCCTCGCCCATGCGCTCCGGGCGATCGCTCCCGAGCACGGTTGGCGCGTGGCCGCCGCCTACGTCCACCATGGCCTGCGCCCGGAAGCGGACGCGGAGGCCCGGGAGCTGAGCGCCCGGATGCAGACCTGGGGCATGCCCTTTCGGATCCTCCATGGGGACGTGGCCCGGGAAGCGCAACGGACGGGGCGGAGCCCCGAAGAGGCCGCCCGCGACGTCCGCTATGCCGCCCTCAATGGGCTGGCTGCCGAGATCGGGGCGACCGCCCTCGCCCTCGGGCACCACGCCGACGACCAGATCGAGACCGTGCTCTGGCGCCTCACCAAGGGCTCTGCCCTGCCGGGCCTGCTCGGGATCCCCATGACGCGCCTTCAGACCCCGGGTCCCCGGATCGTCCGGCCCCTGCTGACGCTGCCGCGCCTCGAGATCGAGGCCTATCTCCGGCGCCATGGCCTCT
>DATNQJ010000468.1:0-4210 GCA_036704085.1 Stenomitos sp. | reverse complement strand
GCCTCCTGGTGCTGGACGAGCCGACCTCCGGGCTCGATCCGGAGGGCTCCATGCTCTTCAAGGAGATCATCCTGGAGCGCCAGCGGGCCGGGACGACCGTCCTCCTGAGCTCGCACCTGCTGGCCGAGGTGGAGAGCATCGCCGACCGGATCGCCGTCTGCCACCAGGGCCGCATCATCGCGCTGGATAGCCTGGATGGCATGCGTCAGAGCCTGGCCTTGCCCACGCGCCTGGTCCTCAAGGTGGACAATCCCCGACAGGCCGAGGCCTTCGCCATGAGCGCCGGAGCGCACCACGTCGAGCATGCCAACGGTGCCCTGAGGCTGACCGTCGAGGCGGGGCGCAAGGCGTCCGTGTTCCGGAGTCTCGAGACCCAGGGGGTCGTCATCGAGGACCTGCGGACCGAGGACCCCTCGCTGGAGGACATCTTCATGGCCGTCGTCCAGCGCGCCCACGCTTCCACGCAGGAGGTGTCCCGATGAAGGTTGCCAAGCTGCTGCCCTGGGCGATCGCGAGCCTGGCGCTCGTCGGCTTCACGAGCCAGGGCCGCCCGGTCGAGATCCTGCCCGAGGCGGACGAATGCGCCGCCTGCGCCATGGCCGTTCAGGACATGAAAGTGGCCGCCGAGGCCCTGTTCAAGAACGGCGACGTCAAGAAGTTCGACGACATCGGCTGCATGGCGAGCTACCTGAGCCGCAAGAAGGTGGGCGATGCCCAGCTCAAGGCCCTTTTCGTGCATGACTTGTCGAGCGGCCGCTGGCTGCCCCTGGAGCAGGCCACGCTCGTGAAGTCCAAGTTTCCGACCCCCATGCGGTATGGGGTGATCGCGTTCGAGCGCCCGGAGGCCTTACGGCGGCTCGATCCCAAGTACCAGGGCAAGGTCGTCACCTGGGCGAGCGTTTTGAAGGGGTCCTGAATGAACTGGCAACCTATCTGGGTGGTGGCGCAGCGCGAGCTGCTCGACGCCCTTCGCAGCCGATTGATCTGGTTTTTTGCGGGCGTCTTCGCCGTCCTGGCCCTGGGGCTCAGCTACTTCGGGCTGGTGGGGGCGGGTTACGCGGAGGTCACGGGCTTCGCCAAGACCTCGGCGAGCCTCCTGAACCTCGTCTTGATCCTCTTCCCCCTGGTGGCCCTGTTCCTCGGGACCAGCAGCATGACCAGCGAGCGCGGGGCCCTGGAGCTGTTGCTCTCGCAGCCCGTGACCCGCTCCGAGGTGATGGTCGGCAAGTTCCTGGGCCTCACCTCCACGCTGCTGACGTCCACGCTGGTGGGCTTCGGAGCGGCGGGTCTCGTCATCGGGGCGCGCACGGGGGGGGCCGACGTGGGACGCTTCCTGGCCCTGACGGCCCTGTCGTGCGCGCTGCAGGTCGCCTTCCTGAGCGTCGCCATGCTGCTTGCCGCCTTGACGAACAACCGCGTGCGGGCGCTTGGCGCTGCGGTGGCGGCTTGGTTTGCGTCCGTCATCCTCTACGACCTCCTGGTGGTCGGAGGAGCGGTCTTGATCGGGGCCAAGCAGCTCTCGGCGGCCCTGGTGCTGATGCTCTTCCTCAATCCGGTCGACCTGGTGCGGGTGCTCGGCATCATCAGCCTGGATTCGGTGACGGCCTTCGGCGCGACGGGCGCGAGCCTCATCCGCATGTTCGGCGTGACCGGGGCGCTGGTGGCGCTGATCGTGGCCCTGTTGGCCTGGATGGTGGCCCCCTTGGTCGTGGCGCTGTGGCGCTTCCGGAAGGCCGATCTATAAGCTAAGGAACCGTTCATCCCCTTCGTCGGGCTCAGGGCAGGCTTCGACAGGCTCAGGACGAACGGATGGTTGTGGAAACAACGGAAACGCCCCGGGACTCGAGCGAGTCCCGGGGCGTTCGTTTGAACGTTTAAGGCGAGGGCGTGGGATCCGGATCCGTGTGCAGCCGGGCCTCCCAGCGGCGATTGGTCCGGGGATCCACCCACTGGAGCCGCGTGAAGCCGACGCCGGGGGCGAGCCATTCGCTCCAGGACGTGGTCTTGCCGAACTGGACGCGGGTGAAGTCCACGCGCCAGGCGTCCTGCTCCGCATGCGCCACGGCCGTCACGTCGGTGGCCGCGCGCCAGGTCTGGCCGTCGGCCATCGGCAGCGGGTAGTTGACCTGGGGCCGGTAGGCGGCCGCGAAGCTGACGCCGGTCGGCGTGCGCTTCATGAGGAACCGCATGCCGTTGCCGGACGGGTTCCAGTCCCCCTGCTCGCTCCCGGTCAGGAGGACGCCATTCGGCTTGGCCGCGACCTTGACGACCTCGCGCACCATGGTGCCGCTCGGCTCGCCCTGATCGTCGAGCAAGTCGTAGGTCCAGCGCTGGCCCATGGCGGCCGTGAAGAGGGACAGATCGGCCACGCGGGCGCTCGTGGTCGCCTCGACCGAAGGGCTCGCGGGGACCGAGACGGTCGCCTCGGACAGCTTGGGAAGGACGCTCACCGTGGCGGCAGGCGCGGCGCTCGCCGTGGCGCTCACCGTGGCGCTCGCGGTGGCCGGAATTTGGGTGGCGAGCACGTCCGCCAGGGCGCGCGTGAGGATGGGATCCAGGCGCGCGATCGACTTGGCGGTGTCGAGCACCGTCCACTGGCGGCCCAGGTTGGGCAGGTAGCTCGGATCGTAAGATCCGTCCCGATCCCGGATCGCCTGATCGACCGTGAGCGTGGCGCTCTCGATCTTGTCGTAGGGCAGGTAGTTCAGGTCCTCGTACCGGAAGCGCTGGGCGATCTTGCTCGTGACGAGGGTGCTCGCGAGGGTGATCGAGAACACCGGGGCTGACGCGGCATCCTCGTCGACCAGGATCAGGGCGGTCATGGAGACCGTGCCTCCGGGGGCCTTGAACTCCGCGCGCACGGGAGTCAATCGGCCTTGCGGCACCGCGAGGTCCGCGAACCCAAGGTCATCGGTCGTGTCCTGCAAGGTGTTCTGGCCCTCGAGGAAGACCTTGGCGCCGACCACCGAGCGATCGTCCAGGTGGCCGCCGGAGCGCGTGGCCTCCTCGGCGCTGTACGGCGCGAGGTTCAGACCCTGCGAGAGGCTCGCGGGAATGAGCACCCGGAAGCGGGCGCGGACCATGTGCGCGCCCTGGGTCGCTTCGGGGACCGTGCTGTTGCCGCTCAGCCCCATGAAGCCAGGCGCCTGACAGCCCGTGATGGCTACCAGCGCGAGGGCGATGGTCATGGATTGACGCAGCGTGCGCACGAGGGTACTCCCGACTAGGTCTGTGGCACTCCACCTTTGAGCACTCGACCAGGACTTACGGATTGTAACGGAAGTCACTGCGTTCCGGCAATCCGTGCTGACTTTGTACCCGCAGCGAGGGTCAGCATACCGAGGCCCCGCCGGGGGTAAAATGGAGCCGTCCCCCCGTCTTGAGGCCCTGATGTCCCTTTCCTCGGATCCCTTCGACGAACCCCAGGTGCGCCTGGGCATGGCCTATGCCGCCTCCGGATCCCGCGCCGAGGCCCTGGCAGCCTACTACCGGGCGCTCATCGAGAATCCGGACTCGGTGGCGGCCCACTTCCTTCTGGGGGTGGCCGCCTGCGAGGATGCCGAGTGGGAAGAGGCCTTCCGCCACTTCGTCGCCGCCATCGACCGCGCGCCGGCCATGGCGGAGCCCTACAACAACCTGGGGGTCGTCTACTTCCACCAGCAGGACCTCTCGAGCGCGCGCACCTGCTGGGAGCGCGCCGTGGGCGTCCGGGCGCGCTACCCCGAGGCGGTGGCGAACCTGGGCATCTTCTATCTGGTCTCTGGCCGCGCCACCGAAGCGCGGACCTGCTTCGAGCGGGCCGTGGCCCTGGCGCCACGCTCGGCGAGTGCTTACAACAACCTGGGGGTGGCGCTCTTTCGCGCGGGGCAGTTCGACGACGCGACCGCCTGCTTCGAGCGATCCATCTCCCTCGACGCCCAGCTGGCCGCGCCCCTGCGCAACCTCGCGCACATCTACCAGTGCAAGGGGCAGGACTCCGAGGCCCAGAGCTGTCACAACCGCGCGGCGCTCGTGGTACGGCGCGCGGCCTACCGGATCGACCCCTACCGGATCGACCCCTTCGACGTCCTGTTGCCGGTGTCCGAACGAATAGGCGCCGTCCCGGAGGACGACGCCTATGAGCCGGATGAGGAGGTCGTGGTCTACGACCTCGATGAGGACGAGCTCTAGATCACGTAGTCCATCGAGCCCTTGGGACGGGCCTCGAACT
>DATNQJ010000467.1:0-7956 GCA_036704085.1 Stenomitos sp. | reverse complement strand
CCTCCGCTCACCTCGGCGCGCGCGCACGCGAAGCCCTGGATGGGACGCTTGGGGTGCTCGTGCTCGGGTTTGCCGATCTCCGCCTCGATCCCGAGCCACTCCTTGACGATGGCCGCCTCGCCGAAAGGGACGCCCGTCTGGGCCATCCCCCAGGGGCCGGGGTTCATGCCGAGGAAGATGGCGCGCTTGGGGCCCTCGCCCGCGCGTTCGAGGTAGGCCTCGAAGCCGGAACGAGCATAGACCAGCGGATTGTAGACGTGCGTCACCGGTGCGGCGAAGCGCAGGGGCGCCAGCTCGCAGTTGATCTCGTCCATGGCTTTTAGCAGTTGTTGATGACGCATCAAGTGAAACATACCTCATTTGTCCGTATGGCGCTACAGTGTCGACGTGCTGGCAATCTGAAATAGAGCGGCTAATCCATCGCTCGCTTCTGGCGGATGATCGTGGCTGTCATGTTGGTATTAATAGATTGGTGTCTTATCAGCAAGTCGCAGGACATGAGGCCGCTCCAACATTGGCGTTCCGAAAGGTAAATTTCTCCTTCATCTTTAGCAAGCTGTTCATTTACGTGCCTATAACCGTTGCATAACCCCTTGGCACATCAGGAGGTCTCGCGATGGCGATCCAGAATTCGTTGAGTGTGGCACAGGTCCAGGCGAGAAGCAGCGTCGCCTACCGCTCCTACACCGTGAAGCCGGGCGACACGCTTTCGGGCATTGCCCGCACCCAGCTGGGCGACGCCAATCGCTGGCACGAGATCTACAACCTGAACAAGACCGTCATCGGGTCCAACCCGAACCTGATCAAGCCCGGTCAGGTCCTGCGCCTGCCCCCTCGCAGCGCGACTCCGAGTCCGACGCCCACTCCGGCGCCGACCCCCACCCCCACCCCTGCTCCGCGCCCCATGCCCGGGGACAGCCTGGATCTCCCTGGCGCCATCCGCGTCGGCTCGCCCTTGCTGGCCAAGGTGGGGACCTGGATCGCTGACAAGCTCGGCATGGGTGGCGGCGCCGCGAACGGCGGCATCGGCGGTGGGTTCTTCGATCCCGGCGCTGGTGGCTCGGTTCCTGGCGACATTGGCGGCGGCTCGGTTCCTGGCGACATCGGCGGCGGTGGGGTCCCCGGCGAGATCGGCGGTGGCGACTTTGGCTCGGGCGGCACGATCGGCGCCGACGAGGGCTTTGCCGGTGGCATCAGCGGTGGCGCCGGCGGCGCGGTCAGCAACGCCTTCCAGTCGCTGAAGAATGCGGCGAGCGCCGGCTTCGAGGCGGCCGTGAGCGGCCTGAAGCGCAACTTCCTCTTCGCGGGCATCACCTCGGCCGTGACCAACGGGATCGCCTTCGCCACCGGCAAGGCCACCGGCAAGCAGGCCGTGAGCGGCTTTGTCGCCGACACCGGCGCCTACACGGTCATCGGCTCGGCGAGCACCTTCGCCGGGGCGGCCATCGGGACCCTGATCCCCATCCCGTTCGTCGGGACGGCCATCGGGATTGCCGCCGGCATGGGCCTCGGCTACCTGTATGAGAAGCTGTTCCGCAAGAACCTGACGAACAACGTCCAGAAGGCCATCTTCCACTAGGCCCTGAACGCGACTTGAACCGAGACCGGCCGTCCCGAGGGGCGGCCGGTTTCTCGTGCGCCCGCGATCGCCCCTTTCGCCGTAGCTGTCAGACAGGTTCGGCAAAAGTAGCGTTGTCCAATCGCTTGCCTCCCGCTATCGTCCAGGACGGTCTTCCCCTGTCTTGACGCAGGCTTTTCAAGAGGTTGCGATGGACGATCCGCTTCTGATCGCCAGGTGGCAGTTCGCCTTCACCGTCACGTATCACTACCTCTTCCCCCAGCTCACCATGGGGCTGTCGCTGCTCATCTTCGTCCTGAAGACGATGTCCATGCGGACCCAGAACGAGCTCTACAACACGGCGGCCCGGTTCTGGGCCAAGATCTTCGCCGTCAACTTCGTCATCGGCGTGGTCACGGGCATTCCCATGGAGTTCCAGTTCGGGACCAACTGGGCGAAGTTCTCCGCCTTCGCGGGTGGCATCATCGCCCAGACCCTCGCCATGGAGGGGGCCTTCGCCTTCTTCCTGGAATCGGCCTTCCTCGGCCTCTTCCTCTACGGCGAGCGCCGGATCAGCCAGCGGATGCACTGGTTCTCGTCGTTGATGGTCTTCCTGGGCACGTGGGCCTCCGGCTGGTTCATCATCGTCACCAACGCCTGGATGCAGGCGCCCACCGGGCACAAGGTCCTGCCCAACGGCGGCGTGGATCTTGCCAATTACTGGGCGCTGCTACTCAACCCCTGGGCCTTCATCCAGTTCCTGCACAACGAGAGTGCCGCGGTCGTGACCGCCTCCTTCGTCATGGCGGGCCTGGGGGCCTTCTACCTGCTCTCCAAGCAGCACGTGGCGTACGCGCGGGTCTTCGTGCGCATCGGCGTCATCGCGGGCCTGATCTCGTCACTCTGCCAGCTCTGGCCGAGCGGGGACTGGGAGGGGCGTCAGGTCACGCACAAGCAGCCCATCAAGCTCGCGGCCATGGAGGGCCTGTTCCAGACCGAGCGGGGGGCGGGCATCGTGATCCTGGGACAGCCCGACATGACCAACAAGCGTCTGGATAATCCGCTCGTCGTCCCCAGGGCCCTCAGCTTCCTCACCTACCAGTCCTGGGGGGCCGAGATCAAGGGCCTGGATGCCTTTCCGCAGACCTCTTGGCCGGATAACATCCCGCTGCTCTACTACAGCTACCACATCATGGTGGGCCTCGGGACCATCTTCATCGCCGTCATGGCCGTCTCCGCCCTGCCCCTGTGGCGTCGCAAGCTCTACGACACGGGCTGGATGCTGTGGATCCTCATGCTGAGCATCCCCTTCCCCTACATCGCCAACACCGCCGGCTGGATGGTCACGGAGCTCGGGCGCCAGCCCTACCTCGTCACGAACCTCTTCCGGACGGCCGCGGGCGTCTCGCCCAACGTCTCGAGCGGGAACATCTGGTTCACCTTCCTGGGCTTCATGGGCATGTACGCGCTGCTGGGCCTGCTCTTCCTGGCCCTGGTCCTGCGGGAAATCGCCCACGGTCCGGAGTACCGCCCCATGGCGCCGGGTGAGGCCCAGTCCATCAGCTAAGAGCGCCTAACAAAACTGTTCCGACTAGCCGCCGGAAGGCGGCCACAGACGTCACATGCCTGGTTTTGTTAGGTGCTCTTAAGCGCCTGCGGCTCTAGGATAAAGGAGGAGGCCATGGAAACCCTGTGGTTCGTCCTGGTCCTCGCGATGCTCATCATGTACGTCCTGCTCGACGGCTTCGACCTGGGGGCGGGCACCATCCATCTCTGGGCCGCCAAGACCGACGACGAGCGGCGCACGGTCCTGAGGGCCATCGGCCCGGTGTGGGACGGCAACGAGGTCTGGCTCATCGCGGCGGGCGGCACCCTGTTCTTCGCGTTTCCGGTCCTCTACGCCGTCAGCTTCAGCGGCTTTTACCTGCCCCTGATGATCGTGCTGTGGCTCCTGATGCTGCGCGGCGTGGCCATCGAGCTGAGGAGCCACATCCCGCACCCCATGTGGGCGAGCTTCTGGGACGTGGTCTTCTTCCTGGGCAGTTCGCTCCTGGCCCTGTTCTTCGGCACGGCCCTCGGCAACATCATGCGCGGGGTGCCCATCGGCCCGAACGGCTACTTCTTCGTGGCCCTCTGGACCGACTTCAGCCCGTTGAGCCCACGCCCGGGAGTCCTCGACTGGTACACGGTGCTCATCGGGTTGCTCGGCGTCTCGACCATGGTGATGCACGGGGCCAACTACCTCGCCGTCAAGACGCTCGGGGACCTGCATGGGCGCAGCCGCCGCATCGCCCGCGGGGCGTGGGGCGTCACGATCCTGCTGACGGCGCTCGCGACCCTGGCGACCTTTTACGTGCGGCCCACGCTCTGGAGCAACTTCCTCGCGCATCCGGCGGGCTTCTTGCTGCCGCTGGTGGCGATCGCGGGCCTCGTCCTCATGGGCATGGGGTCGTTCCGGGAAAACGATCGCTGGGCATTCGGCGGCTCGTGCGCCTACATTGCGGGCATGATGACGAGTGCGGCCTTCACGGCCTATCCCAACGTCCTCCTGGCGACCGACCCCGCCCGCAACCTCAGCGTCTACGCCGCGGCGACTTCCCACTACGGGATGAGCGTGGGTCTGGTATGGTGGATCCTCGGGATGGTGCTCGCCGCCCTCTACTTCATCACCATCTATCGCATGTTCCGAGGAAAGGTCTCCGCCTAGATGCTCATTTGGCCCATCGTCGCCCTCGTCGTCCTCCTGCTCCTGGTTGGCGTGTTGCGAAAGCGCCCGATCGAGCCCACGCCGCTCGATCTCACGGGCATGGTGGCCGATGAGACGGGCATGCCCGTCAAGATCCTGCAGCCCGGCGAGGGGCCGGTCCCGGTGCGCGGGTCGCGGGTGCGCGTCCACTACACGGGTTGGCTCGAGGACGGACGCAAGTTCGACAGCTCCGTCGATCGCAAGCGCCCCTTCACCTTCCGCCTCGGGCGCGGCGAGGTGATCACGGGCTGGGACCAGCAAGTGGCCCTCATGCACGTGGGCGAGAAGCGCCGGGTGGTGATTCCCTCGCAAATGGCTTACGGGGAGCGGCGCGCGGGGATGATTCCGCCGAACTCCAACCTGGTGTTCGACATCGAGTTGCTGGGGATCGAAGAGACGGCCTAGGCTTCCGCCATCAGGCGATCGTAGACGTCCGCATCCACGTTTCCGCCGCTCACGATGCAGCAGACCCGCAGGCCGCGGAACTCCTCGGGGCGGGTCAGGACGGCCCCGAGCGTCAGCGCGCCCGTCGGCTCCACCCGGTGGTCAGCCAGCCGAGCGTAGAGGCGCACGGCCTCCTTGATGCGCTCCTCGGGCACCTCCACCAGGTCCCGGAGCCCCTCGCGCAAGACCTCCCAGTTGTGCCGGCCCAGGCTCACGGTGCGCGCCCCGTCCGCGATGGTCTGGGGCTCGCCCGGGTTCACGACGATCTCACCCGCCCGCAGCGATCGCGCCGCATCGTTGGCCAACAGCGGCTCCGCCCCGATCACGGGCACATGGCTTCCGGCCTGACGCAGGCCCGTGACGACCCCTGCCGAGAGGCCGCCGCCACCCACCGGAACGATGACCCGGTCGAACGCGCGGCCGCACGTGGCCAGCTCCACGCCGAGGCTCGCGTTGCCCGCGATGACGAGCCGATCGTCGTAGGAGCTCGCGACGTAGGCCTCGGGATGCTCGGCGGCAAGCTCGGCCACCCGTTCGGCCCGGCTCTTCACCGTCGTGTCCACCAGCTCGACTCGGCCCCCGTGGTGGCGCACCGCGGCCATCTTGATCTTGGCCGAGGTGGTCGGCATGACCACGATGCACGCCTTGCCGAGCAGCTTGCAGGCATAGGCGAGCGCCTGGCCGAAGTTGCCGGAAGACGCCGTGATGATGAGGTCGTTCGGCACCGTGGACGCCACGTTGTAGGCCGCCCGGAACTTGAAGCTACCCGTGTGCTGCCCCGTCTCGCTCGCGATGGTGAGCTGTACGCCCAACGCCTGATTGAGGCGATCGCTCTCGAAGAGGTGAGTCGGCTTGACGACCTCTCGGAGGGGCAAGGGAGTCTGCTGGGTGGGGGTCATGGGGTCCTCGCTCGAATGGATGCGTGATGAGCCGCCGCGTCCGCACCGTCTTCGGGCGTAAAACGCAGGCACGACGACATCCTCTATCTTATCCTGTCCGATCGCTTTTTCAACGGCCATCGCTCGATCGATCTGTGTGCGACGCCTTGAAACCCCAGTGCCTACGGCGATGGAGGCCCGCCTCGGGGTCTAAAACGGCAATATTCCGACGATGAAGCGCTCCTATTTACCCGTCGGTGGCGGGCGGTTAGAATCAAGCGAGCCTTGTTCGACCGAGAGGATGCCCCATGCCCACCCGTGACCTCCCCTCCTTGCTCTGGTTGGTGGCGATCGCCGGATCCCTCCTCCCCTTCGCCGCCGGCCTGGTCCGGAACGGGCGGCTCGCAGGAGGGCCCGAGGAGCCCACGGGGTCCTCGAAGGGCGTCTCGGGGGCCGTCCTCCTGGTGCTCGCGCTCCTGGGCTACCTGGTCTCGCCCAGCCCCGACAAGGGGGCCATCACGACCGTCAGCCTTCTCGTCGGCGGCGGGCTCGGACTGCTCTTCGGCATGGGGCCCGCCCACCTGCTCTGGCGCGACGAGACGGCCCGCGATGCCCTCGCCCGCGCGGGGCTTTGGCTGGCTTGCCTCGTCCTGACGGACGTCTTCATGCCGGACCCGGTCCTCCAATCCTACGCGCTCGTCTCGTTCCTCCTGGGCCTGTCCGCAGTGGCCTTGCCGCTCGCCCTGGTGGACCACCCGCGTGCCGGCAACTTCAGCGCGTCCTTGGCCATGGCGGGCCTCGTTGCTGCGGCCGTGATCTGGGGCGATCGCGCCCTGCCGGACGGCCACCTCGGCTCCTCCTGGGCGCTCGCCTTCGGGGCCCTGAGCCTCGCCTTCTCGTACCTGGCGAGCTACCTGCCGCGCGTGGGCGCGCCGTTTGCCGGGGCAGTCCTCACGGCCGCGGTCGCCGTTCCCCTGGGTGCGTGGATCGTGCGGCTTGCTCCCGGAAGCCTGCTGCCGGGCCTGTTCGGACTGGTGCTCGCCATGGTGCTCGCGGGCTACGTGCTGCTCACCGAGCGAGCCGAGCGTGCGGGACCCCTGCCGACCCTGGCCCTCATCCTCGTTGCGGGTGGCACCCTCTTGCTGGCCAACCGCCTCTACGGGATGTACGGCATGAGCCTCGCGGGGCTCGGCCTCTTTCCGGTCGTGGTGGCGGGCCTCCGGGCCGTGCCCCTCGGAGGCCTCGTCATGGCGGCCTTTGCGGGACGTGCCTTGCTGCAGGTCTTCCTGGATCGGACCTACCTGCGGCAGTACGGGGCCGACCTCACGCATGTCTACACGTCCTTCGGGCTCCTGTCCGCCTTGCTGGTTCCCTATGCCCTGTTGGCCCTGCGACAGGCCTACGCCCCGCGGGCCGTCCTGCTCGGCATCGAGGCCCTGGTGGCCCTCGCCCTGCCGTGGGTCATGGGCTACTTCCTCCACGTCGATCCGGTGGCGAGCTACCTCGCGGGCCTTCTGATGGTCACCTTCGTGCTCGGTCTCCTGGGCGAGGCGCAGCTCACGCGCTTCCGCTTCCACGCCGTGTTGCCGCCCCTGGTGGTCGCCGCCGGCTCGGCCTCCTTGATCGGCGCCAAGTGGATGATCACGGTCATGAACGCGCCGCGCATGGAGCGTCTGGCGGTCTTCTTGATCCTCTTGCTCTTGCTGGCGCTCTACCTGGTGGTACTCATGCGCCGCCCCCGCCCGGAAGTCGCCGCATGACGCCCGTGCTCGGAGCCATCGCACTCGCGGGCGCGCTCGCAAGTGCCCCCTTGCCGTTGCAAGCTGCCGCCGAACAGGCGCTGGGCAACCGAGCGGGCTGCGTTGTGGCGCTCGACCCCCAGGACGGCCGTCTCATGGCCCTTGTCCATCCGAAGATGGCCGTGGGATCGGCCTATCCCATCGGTTCTCTCGCCAAGCTGGTGACCGCCCTCGCGGGCGTCTCGTCCGGAGTGGTAGACGGGGCCCGGGTCCTGGAGTGCCGGGGACGCGGCCACGGACGGACCTGCTGGCACGTGCACGGTCGCATCGGCCTGGAGGAGGCCCTCGCCCAGTCCTGCTCGCTCTACTTCTTCCGCGTTGGCCTGGACCTGGGGGCCGCGCGCCTGACGCATGCCATGCGCACGGCGGGCTTCGGCCAGTCCACCGGCAGTGGCCTGGCAGGAGAGGTTCCGGGCCTCGTCGTCCCCCCCGGGACCAAGGCCGAGCTCGAAGACCTCGCCTATGGCGACACATCCGCGCTGCGGGCGACGCCCCTGCAGGTGGCGAGCTTCGTGGGGGCGCTCGCGAACG
>DATNQJ010000466.1:0-3178 GCA_036704085.1 Stenomitos sp. | reverse complement strand
GAGGGCGTCGGCGGGGTAGCCGAGCGCCTGCACCGCGGCCTTCATGCGGGGCACGTAGCCGTGGTGATCGGCGCCCCAAATGTTGATGAGCTTCTCGAAGCCGCGCGACAGCTTGTCCCAGTGGTAGGCGATGTCGGCCGCGAGGTACGTGGGCAGGCCGTTCTCGCGCACGACCACGCGGTCCTTGTCGTCGCCGAAGTCGGTGGACTTGAGCCACAGGGCCCCGTCCTGCTCGTAGAGGAACCCGCGCTCCTTGAGGACCTCGAGGGCCTTCTGGACCTCGCCCTTCTGGTGCAGGGTGGTCTCCGAGTACCAGACGTCGAAGCCGACCCGGATCCGGGCGAGGGTCTGCTGCTGCTGGTCCAGGTAGTAGTCACGCGCGAACTGCGTCAGGCGCTTGATCTTGGTGCCCTCGTCGAGGCCCGCGATCTCGCCGCCGATCCGATTCTTGGCCGCCTCGGCCACCTCGAGGATGGACGAGCCGCCGTAGAACTCCTTGCCGGCCTCGCCTTCGGGGATGGGGCGGCCCTCCATGCGGTAGAGGACCGACTTGCCGAGGTTGAGCATCTGGTTGCCGGCGTCGTTGATGTAGAACTCCTGGCTGAGCTGGTAGCCCGCGGCCGTCATGAGGTTCGCGAGCGTGCTGCCGAGGGCCGCCCAGCGGCCGTGGCCCACGTGCAGGGGGCCCGTCGGGTTCGCCGAGACGTACTCGAGGTTGACCTTCTCGTCCTGACCCACCGAGACATGGCCGTAGGTCTTGCCGGCGGCGAGGATGTGGCGCACGTTGTTCTGCAGCCAGCCGGCGTGCAGCGTCACGTTGATGAAGCCGGGATTGGCGACCTCGACCTTCTCGAGCAGGTCATCGGTGGGCAGGCGGTCGACGATGGCGGCTGCGATCGCCGCAGGCGCCTTCTTCACGGGCTTGGCGAGCGTCATGGCGACGTTGGTCGCAAAGTCGCCGAACTTGGCGTCGCGCGTCTTCTCGATGAGCGGGATGGTGACCGCTTCGGGGGGCAAGGCCCCCTCCGAGACCGCCTTCTCGAGAGCGGACTGGACAGCACCCGCGATGAGCTGGCGGGCGGTGAGGCTCGTGTTAGCCATGAGAAGCTTCCTCTTGAATCGTCAGGTGGATGATGAGCGTGAAGTTGCCGATGAGGTCAGGGCCCGAAAAGAGGGTGTACTCGAGCTGGAGCTCCAGGCCCGTCTCGGTCTTGGCCGACACCAGGCGCTTGGTGTAGGTCGTGAGCGGCAGATAGCTGCCCTGCAGGCTGATGTCCGATTCCAGGCTCTCGCCGAGGCGAAAGACCTGCCAGCCCTGGATGTCCGCGCCACGGCGAAACAGGCGCCACTCGCGGGGATCCCACTTGAGGGTGGTCTGGACGCCATCCTCCTGGTAGACCAGATAGTCCGACGGGCCCTGCTGATACCAGGTCCCGGCGTATTCGTTCTCGGTTCGCTGCGTTTGGCCCTCGGCGTCGAGCTGGCAGCTCTGGAGTCGGACCGTCACGTTGTGTTTCATGGCATCCTATGCCTTGTGGTAGGGCTCGCCCCGGCGCAGGGTCTCGCACCGGTAGAGCTGCTCGACGAGCACCAGGCGCGCGAGCTGATAGGGGAAGGTCAACGGGGACAGGGAGAGCTCCCAGGCGCAGCCCCGGACGAACTCCGGATCGAGGCCCTGCGGTCCGCCGAGCACGAAGGTCAGGTGGCTCTCGCCCTGGCCCTCGAACTGCGCGAGCTTGGCCGCAAGCTCCATGGTCGTCACGCGCGCTCCGCGCTCGGTCAGGGCGATCCGCAGGCCCGTGGGACTGGCCGCCTCGATCCGCTCGGCCTCCTTGCGCATGACCTGGGCTTCCCGGCCGGGGATGAGCTTCTCCTCGGGTACCTCGGTAAGCGCGATCGCTCGGTAATGCTTGAGGCGGCCCATGTAGTCGGCGATCGCCTCGCGGTAGTAGCCTTCTTTTAACTTCCCGACCGCGACGATCGACCACTTCACCCTGGAAACACCCGCCTTGCCCTATCCCTAGCCAGACCCATCAATTTAACGCGATTGTTAAGCGACGTCAAGAAAGCGAACGGCCGAGCCTGGCCGATGGCCGAGCCTGGTCCGGAATGGTACAATGACCGTCGCTTGCCCCGTTGGGCGTCCCCGAAGATCCGGAGTTCACCATGTCCAAAGAAGCTTCGTTCGATATCGTTTCGAAGGTCGATATGGCCGCGCTGACCGATGCCGTGCACCAGGCCAACAAGGAGATCGAGGCCCGCTTCGATCTCAAGGGCACCGGCAGCGAGCTGTCCCTCGAGAAGGAAACCATCACCGCCAAGGCCCCGGATGAGATGAAGTTGAAGAACATCGTCGACATCCTCGAGGGGCGCATGATCAAGCGTGGCCTCTCGATCAAGGCCCTGGACCGGGGCAAGATCGAGAGCGCTCTGGCCGGCACCGTTCGCCAGGTGATCGGCATCAAGCAGGGCATCGACAAGGACCGCGCCAAGAAGATCACGGGCCTCATCAAGGACACCAAGCTCAAGGTCCAGGCCCAGATCCAGGAGGATCAGATCCGCGTCACGGGCAAGAACAAGGACGACCTCCAGGCCGTGATGGGCACCTTGCGCAACGCGGACCTCGACATCGATCTACAGTTCACGAACTACCGCTAGAGTAGGCAGGAGCATTCCATGCGCGTCATTCTCAACCAGGACATCAAGGACGTCGGCAAGGCCCACACCATCGTGACGGTCTCCGAGGGCTACGCCCGCAACTACCTGTTCCCGCGCCATCTGGCGGTCGAGGCGACGGAGTCGGCGCTCAAGGCCCTCGAGGACAAGGCCAAGCGCGACAAGGCCAAGGCCGACAAGATCAAGGCCGAGGCCCAGGAGTTCGCCGACAAGCTCGGCAGCAAGACCGTGACCATGCACGCCAAGGCGGGCGAGGGCGGTCGCCTCTACGGCGCCATCACCGCCAAGGAGATCGCCCAGGAGACCAAGAAGCAGACCGGCATGGAGATCGACAAGCGCAAGATCGAGATGGAGGATTCCATCCGCTCGTTGGGCTACTACGACCTCATCGTCAAGGTCCACCCCGAGGTGGCCGCCAAGCTTCGCGTCCACGTCGCCGAGACCAAGTAGGTCCTGCTCGAAACGGCGCGGTGGCCCGTGATCCAGGCCACCGCGGCGGAGC
>DATNQJ010000465.1:0-5834 GCA_036704085.1 Stenomitos sp. | reverse complement strand
GAGCTTGCTCCACTTGCCCTCGGAGTTGATGAGCGTCACCACGGCGTTGCCCATGCCCTGCGCGCCGGTGAGGAACCCGCTGAAGGCCGCGCTGAAGGCGATGAACGCCCCGATCTGGGGCGCGCTGCCCGGGGCGTCGGCCTGCGCGGCGAAGCCTGCGTAGAACAGGGCCGTCGAGAGGATGGGCATGAGGTCGATAAGCAGGCTCAGCCGGTCCTGGAAGGCCTGGGCGAGGAAGTCCTCACGCTCGCGCAGCGAGTAGGACTGCACGGCGTTGGCGAAGGCGCGGGACTCGGCCTTGGCGCCGCGGATCTTGGCGAGGCCGTCGATCAGCTCGATGACCTGGGCCTGGGTGTTGGCGGCCGGACGGGAGACGCGCTGACGTTCGCGGACGACGAGCTTGGCCGAAAGGGCCATGTAGAGCACGAGGAGCAGGCCCACTCCGAGGCCCGCCAGCGCCATCGGCGTGCTGTAGAGGAAGAGCTGGGCCAGGAACGTCACGGAGAAGACGCCGCTCACGATGCTCTGCACGGTGGTGCCCGCCAGCATGCGGCGCAGCTGCCCGATCGTGCCCATGCGTTGCGCAAGCTCGCCGGATGGCTTGGTGCGGAAGAAGGAGAGCCGGGCTCCGAGCACCCGGTCCCAGAGGGCCGCCTCCAGTGCCGACTCGGCCCGGACCTCGGCGCGCAGGACGGCGAAGTCCTGGACCAGCCGCAGGACGGGAATGGTCGCCGACACGACGAAGAGGGCGATGCCGAGCTCCACGAGCAGGCTGCGATCGCCGCTCGGGATGACCGTCGTCATGAGCCAGAAGATGGTCTGGGGGATGGCAATCCCCAGCAGCGCGGAGAGGATCGCGACGGCCACGATGACCCGGGCGTCCGCCCGGATCAGGTGCCAGGCGAAGTCGAGCAGGTCCCGCGCCGTCAAGCGTGCGTCCGGGAAGGGACGGTAGAACATGACGGCCTCGGGCCGCAGGCTCGCCGCCACGGCCGCGTCGACCGGCCCCGTGGCGCGCCGGGTCGGGTCCACGTAGCGGTAGCGACCTGCTCCGTTGGGCAAGAGCGCGATGGGGCGGTGCTCCGCGCCGTCCCAGGCCAGGAGCGGGCCGTTGTCGTGACGCCACCAGCCGGCGTCGAGCCGGACGAAGCGGTAGCGGATGTGCGAGGCCCGGGCGATCGCCTGGAGCGGATCGCGCGTGCCGCTTCCCCCCGGGGCGGGCTTGCGGAAGGTGATGCCCGCCGCCCCGCCGATGGCCGTCAGCGCCGCGAAGAGCGGGTTACCACCCGGGATCCCCTCGGTGTCGGGGGCGAGGATGGCCGCGAGGTTGCGGTGCGCGGCCTCGTGCGCCAGGGTTTCCGCTTCGATCCAGGCGGCGACTCGCTCGGCACTCTGGCGCTGGCGCTGCTGGATGCTGGTGGCGACCAGTGGGCGCGCCAGGGTGGCGAGCGCGGTGCGGCCCGCCTCGAGCTGGGCCGCCGTTGTGATGGCGCCGGCTTCCAACAGCAGACACTCCGTCGGCTCATTGGCCTCGAGCCAGCAGCCAGCCCCCAGGGGCACGAGCCCCAGTTCAGGGCTCAGGTGTGGCTCTGCCTGCCCCATCCAGTTGGCCGAGCCCGTCAGGACCTGGATCCAGCCCCCGACCTCCAGGTAGACCTGCTGGCCGGCCTCCAGGGCGAGGCGCCCCGCCTCGGCGGGCGGTAGGTCGGTGGTGGGCGTGTCCGCGAGCCTGGCAAGCTGGCGAGCCCAGCCCTGGAGGGCCTCTGCCGCCTCGTGCTCGGGAACCGATCGGATCTCGGTGGCCCCGAGGGGCACCGCCAGCAAGGCGAGCGCACCGCGCACCCGCGGGACGCCGCAGAGCACGTCGCCATGTCCCAGGGTGAAGAGGGGGTGCCGCACGGCTTCTTCGCCAGGTTCTCCGTCGAGCGCGAACACGCCGATCTCGCCCTCAACGATGCGAGCATCGGACGCAAGGTCCGACAGGAGCAGCGGTCGGTTGGCCGCAAGCGACTGGAGGGGCTCAGACATGCGCCACCTCGGTTGGAGTCGTCAGCTCGGAGGCCACCAGCTCCGCGTAGACGCCGCCTTGGGCCACCAGATCGTCGTGCGTTCCCGTCTCGACCACCTGACCCTGAGCGAGCACCACGATCCGGTCGCAGTCGCGGAGCGTGCTCAGGCGGTGGGCCACGATGAGGCACGTGCAGCCCCGGGCGCGCAGGTTGCGGTCGATGCGGCGCTCGGTGTCCGCGTCGAGCGCGCTGAAGGCCTCGTCCAGGATCAAGACGGCGGGCGAGTGCACCAGGGCCCGTGCGATGTCCAGGCGCTGGCGCTGCCCGCCCGAGAGGTTCATGCCCCCCTCGATGAGCCATGCGTCGAGGCCCTTGGGCAGGGCGAGGACGTCCTCGAGCAGCTCGGCGTCCTCGAGCGCGCGCAAGAGGTCGGTTTCCGGGACCAGCTTGTCCCAGAGCGTCAGGTTGTCGCGGACCGTGCCCGTGAACAGCTTGACGTCCTCGTCGACGAAGGCGATCGAGCGCGCGAGCACGGCCTCGGGAATCTGGTCGCGGCGCCGCCCATCGAAGCGGATCTCCCCATTCCAGGGGGCGTCGAGGCCGGCGATCAGCCGCGCGAGCGTGGACTTGCCGGAGCCGGACGCCCCCACCACCGCCACGCGCTGCCCGGGCGTCACCTGCAGAGACACGTCCTTGAGCATGGGCGGCTCGGTGGGCAGGTATCCGAACGAGAGGCCGGAGACCGCGACAGCCCCGCGCAGGCGCTGGGCGTCGAACTCGTCGGGCCGGGCCCCCTTGCCTGATTCGTCCTCGGGCTCGGCCAGCACGTCCTCGAGCTGGGCCAGGTCCGAGAGCATGGCCTGCATGGAAGCGCCCATGGTCGCCAGGCTGTTGATGGGGCCGAGGAACGAGCCGATCATCGTCTGGAAGGCGGCCAGGATGCCCATGGTCAGGTGGCCTTCCATCACGCGGGCCCCGCCCAGTACGACGATGGTGGCCGTCGCGAGCGACGACAGGAGGCTGGGGAACAAGTTGAGCGTGGTCTCCAGCGCGGAGACCCGCTGGGTGGCCTTGAGGAGTCGGGCCTGGTGGCCCGACCAGCGATCGAAGAATTCGGCCTCGCCACCCGAGGCCTTCATGGTCTCGATGGCCTGCAGACCCGCAAGCGCGATGCCCGAGAGCTCGCCCTGCTCCTGTGCGACGCGCATGTTGGCCGTCACCCGCAGCTTGCCGATCAGGTACAGGATGAGCAGGTTCAGACCGCCGGCGACGAAGACGACGGTCGCGAGCAAGTGGTCGTAGACCATCATCATGGCGCCGTAGAAGACGATCATGAGCAGGTCGATGGCCGTGGTCGCGAGCCGCCCGGACAGGAGGGTCGCCAGCCGGCCGTTGATCTGGAAGCGGATGGCGATCGCCCCCGGGAATCGCTGGGCGTAGTACGACAGGGGCAGCCGTAGCAGGTGCCTGAAGAACCCCTGGGACATGCGGGCCGAGAGCTTGGTCCTCAGGCGGTTCAGGTAGTGCAGGCGCAGCTGGGAGAGCAGCCCCTTGAGCACCGCGATGACGAGCATCCCGAGCAGGAGCGGGTTGACCCACTCATGGCGTTGCTGCAGGAGGATGTGGTCGACGAAGATGCGCGTGGCCAGGGGCACGGCCAGCCCCGGGACCACCAGCAGCGTGCTCACGAGCACCAGGAAGAGCAGGGCCCTTCTCGAGCTCTTCATGCGCTCGAGGAGAGGAGCGAGCAGTCCGAACGCGGGGCCGCCCTTCTCGAAGTCGGCGCCCGGCTGCAGCAGGATGACAAGCCCCGTGTAGCCCTCTGCGAACTCGGCGTGGCTGAGCCGACGGTGCCCGCGGGCCGGGTCGTTGACGTAGACGCGCTCGTCGTCCATGCCCTCGAGCACCAGGAACTGCGTGAAGTTCCAGAACACCACTTGCGGGAAGGGCAGCTCGCGCAGGCGGGGCGCATCCTTGGCGAAGGCCTTGGCCATCAGCCCATAGCGCCGGGCGGCCTTGACCATGGCCGCAGCGCTGTTGCCGAAGCGAACGACGCCGCACTCGGCCCGCAGCTCGGCGGGCGGCACGCGGCGGCCGAAATAGGCCAGCACGATGCCGAGCGCGACCGCGCCGCACTCGACGGGCTCGACCTGGAAGCGCAGCGGGGTCGGGGCGATGCGGCCGCTCCTAGTAGAGGGCACTGGCCTGCCTCATCAGGGAGATGGCGAGCTGGGCGGGCGTGAGGGTCTCGACCGTGATGCGGCTCGTGACGGTCGTGCCGGGCGTCTGGGGCACGGGTGGCCCCTGAGAGGCGGACCAGTGGTAGCCGTTGGGCGATTGGGGATCGGGATCCAGTGCGGCCGTGACCTCGATCTGGGGACCACCGTTGGCGAGCACCGTCGCCAGGTCGTCGCTGCCCAGGGTGTTGGCCATGGCCTGCTTCGTGACGGGGTAGCTCGAGACCGAGAGGACCTTGCCCGTGATGCCGCCGAAGCGATCGCGCTTGAAGGTGTCGGGCGTGGTCTGCGCATCCTGCCCGGCGAGGATCTTCTTGCCGTCCTTGACCGGGAAGTAGAGCAGGGCAACCAGGGGCTGCGTGGGGTCATCCACTGCGATGGTGGCCAGCCGGGTTCCGGACGAGACCACCTGTCCTTCGGTCGCCGTGACCTCGAGCACGCGCCCCGAGAAGCGGCTCCGCACGGCGCCCTGGTTGCGAATCTGGGCCTCGAGCACGGCGATGGTGGCCTTGAGGTCTTTCTGCTGCAGGGTGCGGTTGGCGCTGAGGTCCGAGAACTGCTGCGTCATCTGGTCGCGGCGCAGTCCCAGTTGCCGGAGCTGGGCCTGCAGCTCGGGGATCCGATTCTGGTTGGCGCGGTAGCTCTGCTCGGCGTCGATCACCGCGTCGATGGGCAGCGCCTTGAGGGAGTAGAGGCGTTTGCGGTCCTCGTAGCGGGCCTTCAGGGTGGGGGCGAGCTCGGTGACCTGGGCGATCAGGTGCTGGAGGTTGCGTTCCTGCTCGGCGAGGGCCGTGCGCTCCTCAAGGTCATGGTGGGCCTGGAGGTCCAGGGTCCGGGCGGCCTGGTCCTCGAGAAGCGCGAGTCTGGCCTTCTGCTCGTCCAGTTGGCGAGTGAGCTCGGGCTGGTCGAGCTCGGCGAGGACGTCGCCCTCGCGGACCTGGGTGCCGGGGGCAAGGTGCAGCGCTCGCAGCTTGCCGGAGCCCAGGCTCTGGATGCCCACGACCTTGTGGGGGCGCGTGAGGATGCCCGCTCCGGTGACGGTGACGGGGATGTGGCCGACGATGGCCCACAGGATGATGAGGCCCGTGATGAGCGCGAGACAGACCAGGGCGATCCAGCCCTTGGGATTGACGACCTGAAGGAGGTCGTCCAGCTGGCTGTCCGAAGCCTGGTGAGCGCTGACGCGCACGGACGAGGGCGGCAAGGGAGCAGTCGGCATGGGCTCAGGCGTCCGCGAGGCGCCGGAGCATGGTCTCGAAGCGCAGACCGGCGAGGGCGACCTTGTCGAGGAGCGCGGGGTCGATCTCGTCATCGGCGCGCACGTGCTCGTCGAGCGAGACGGACTCGCCGTAGCCGAGCGTCCGGGTGGTGCTGCGCAGTCGGTCCGAGAGGAAGATGGCCATGGCGCGGTAGAAGCGCGCGGCGAAGCCCTGGTCGTCGGAAAGCTTGCGGCTGAGAGCGGGGCGCGGGATGGCCAGCACGCGACTCTCGCCCAGGGCGCGCACGGTGGCAGACGGTGGGGCGTCGTCGACCATGGACATCTCGCCCACGATTTCGCCGGCCCCGAGCGTGGCGATGGTGGTGCTCT
>DATNQJ010000464.1:0-22019 GCA_036704085.1 Stenomitos sp. | reverse complement strand
CATCACCGCCGGGCCCCGCTTGTACTTGCGGCCCAGCTGGAAGCCATGGATGTTGATCCCGAGCTCGCCCAAGAGCGTGCCGATGGTGCCGATGGCCCCCGGCCGGTCCTGGTGCGGCGCGATCAGGATGTCCCCCGCCGGCGTGATGTTGAAGCCATGCTCGTCGATCCGCACCACGCGCGGATCCCCCTCGCCGAAGACCGTGCCCGCCACCGTGTGCCAGACCCCGTTGCCGATCACCGCCACCGTGAGCAGGTCCGCGTAGTCCTTGACCTCGCTCGAGCGGCTCTCGCGCACCTCGACGCCCCGCTCCTTGGCTACCAGGGGCGCGTTGACGTAGTTGACCCCCTCGGGAACCGCATGCGAGAGCGCCCCCTTGAGGGCCGCGACCGTCAGCGGCTCCACGTTCTTGGCTGCCAGGCCCCCGTGATACAGGATCTCGATCCGCTCGATGGGCCCACCGAGCAGCTGGGCCGCGAGGCTGCCGAGCTTCTCGGCGATCCCCATGAAGGGCCGCACCGGCTCGACCACCTCCGGCCGCAGGGTCGGGATGTTCACCGCCGAGCGCGCACTCTCGCCCCTGAGGACGCTGACGATCTGCTCGGCCACGTCCACCGCCACCTTGATCTGGGCCTCCTCGGTGGAGGCGCCCAGGTGCGGCGTGAGGATGATGCGATCGCCGAGCCCCCGTAGCGGGCTCTCGCCCAAGGGCTCCTTCTCGAACACGTCGAGGGCCGCGCCCGCGACATGGCCGCTCTCGATGGCGTCCACCAGGGCCGCCTCGTCGATGACCCCGCCTCGGGCGCAGTTGATCAGGCACACGCCTTGCTTGCAGCGGGCGAGGACCTCCGCGTTGAAGAGCTTGTTGGTCTCGGCGGTCTTGGGCACGTGCAGCGTGATGAAGTCGCTCTGCGCGAGGAGGGTCTCGAAGTCCACGGGCTCGACGCCCAGCTCCGAGGCCCGCTCCGGGGTCAGGAAGGGATCCGAACCGAGCACGCGCATGCCGACGGCATGGGCGACCTTGGCCACCCGGCTGCCGATCTTACCGAGCCCCACGATGCCGAGCGTCTTGTGGTAGAGCTCATGACCCGTGTAGCGCTCGCGCTTCCACTGGCCCTGCTTCATGGCCGCGTCCGCCATGGGCACGTGCCGCGCCAGGGAGAACATGAGGGCGATCGCATGCTCGGCCGCCGCCACCGTGTTGCCCTCGGGCGAGTTGACGACGATGATGCCGCGCTTGGTGGCCGCGGGCACGTCGATGTTGTCCACGCCCACGCCGGCCCGGCCGATGATCTTGAGCCGCACTCCCGCCTCGATCACTGCCGCGGTCACCTTGGTGGCCGACCGGACCATCAGGGCGTCGTAGTTGCCGATGATCCGCAGCAGCTCGTCCGGCTCGACGGCATCCCGCGCATCGACCTGGGCGATGTCCCCCAGGATGGCGAGCCCCGCCGGATCGACCCGATCGAGCACCAGCACGTTGAAGGGGCCCGCCGAGCCCACCCGCTGCTGCTCGGTCGTGGTGGAAGTGAAGGTCATGAATCCTCCTTAGATCAAAAGCCGCAGGCGCTAGTGCGTGACCGTCTGGCGCTCCGCAAGGACCTTCTCGGCGGCCGCCACGGCGGCGCCCGGCTGGACCTTGGCCCCCATGGAGAGCAGCGAGGCCTCCAGGACCGTCAGCATGCCCAGCATGTCCGCCGCATCGTAGTAGCCGCAGTGGCCGATCCGGAAGATGCTCTCGGTCAGGGGACCCTGGCCGCCTGCGACCACGTAGCCGAAGCGGTCCTGCATGACCTTGCGCAGGTCCGCCGGGTGGATGCCGTCGGGCGGGAAGATGCCCGTGACGGCGCGCGAGGCGACCTGGTCGTTCTCGACCACCAGGCGCAGGCCGAGGGCGCGGGCGCCCTCGCGGATCATGCGCATGAGCAGCTCATGGCGCGCGAAGATGGCGTCCAGCCCCTCGGCCCGGAGCATCTTGAGCGACTCCTCGAGCGCGAAGAACAGCGAGATGGCGGGCGTCCAGGGGGTCTGCCCCTTCTTGGCGAACTCGCGGGCCTTGGTGTAGTCGAGGTAGAAGCGCGGCATCTTGGCCTGCGCGTGTGCCGCCCAGGCGCGGGGGCTCACGCAGGCGAAGGCGAGACCGGGCGGGACCATGAAGGCCTTCTGGGCGCCGGCGAGCACCACGTCCAGGTCGAGCTCGTCGACGGCCAAGGGGGCCGTCCCCAGGCCCGAGACCGAGTCGACGAGGATGAGGGCGTCCGGGCACTCGCGCCGGATGACCTCGGAGATCTCCTTGATCGGGTTCAGGATCGAGGTCGAGGTCTCGTTGTGGGTCGCAAGCACCGCCTTGTAGGTGACGCCGCGGAGCTTGTCGGCGACCATCTCGGGCAGGATGGGCTGGCCGTAGACCGCCTCGACGGTGTCCACCACCGCGCCGTAGGTCTCGGCGATCTTGGCGAAGCGCTTGCCGAACTCGCCCGAGATGAGCGCCAGGACGCGATCGCCCGGGCTGAGCATGTTGACGATGGCGCTCTCCATGGCGCCGGTGCCCGAGGTCGTGAGGATCAGGACCTCATTCTGCGTCTGGTAGACCCACTGGAGGTGCTCCGTGATGCGCATGAGCATCGCGGCGAACTCCTTGCCGCGGTGGTTGATCATCGGCCGGCTCATCTCGCGCAGGGCGGAGCTCGGACAGGGGGTGGGGCCGGGCAGCATGATGCGCATCTGGTCGCTCAAGGGGATACTCCTTCAAATGCAAGCTGAGGACGCCTCATTGTAACTCCGAACCGTCCTCCCGAAGCGGGTCAAAGCGGCCCGCCATGCCGGTTCCGTAGCGCCTACCGAGGCGCCGGACAACCGGCATGGCGGCGGCTTGTTAGGGCGCCTTGAAGCGCTTGGCGCGCTCGAGGGCTTCCGGACGGGTCACGACGTCGACGAAGAAGGGCTTGCCATCGACCTGATAGCTGAGCACCGCCTTCTTGAGGTCGTCGTAGGTGAGCTTGTTGCGCTCACGCTCGGTCTCGTTGACGAAGAGCTGGGTCGCCGAGGCGTACTCGAAGACGTTCACCCCGTTGTTCCGCTTGTCGACCATGCGGTTGAGGTCGTCGATGAGTTGGCGATCGCTCAGTCGCTTGCCGCCCGAGAGTTCCGCCAAGGGTGCGCTGCCATGGTCGGCCGTGAGGGCCACCACCACGTTGTCCTTGCCCACCTTGGCGACCAGGGCGTCGAGGATCCGGCGGAACTGCCGGTCCTGCTCGGCGATCACCGCGCCCGCCTCGTCCGACTCGTTGCCGAAGGCATGGCCGCAGGCGTCGGTGGACTTGAGCGTGACGTACATGAGGTCGGTCACGTCGTCCTCGCCGAAGGGCTCCTTCTGGATGAGCTGCACGACGTTGTCCCCGTCAAAGGCCGCATAGGCGGGGGTATCGCGCACGTCCGCCTTGGGATCGATGTCATGGCCCATCCACTTGCCGGTGCCCTTGGTCAGGTCCTCGCAGTAGCGCTTGGGACCGACGCCCTTGAGGTAGCTGGGCAGCTCGTAGTAGGCCTCGTTGGTGGTGAGCTCGCCCTTCTTCTCGTCGTAGAAGATGACCCAGGGCTTCTTGTTGCCCTTGTACATGGCGCCGTGGCCTGCCATGCCGATGGCCGCGCGGTCCGCGTAGCAGTAGCCCAACAGCAGGGCCTTGTTCTTGGTGGCCCTGAGCCAGGTGTCGCCCAAGGTGGGGCTGTTGAGGAAGATGCCCGAAGAGCCCGCCTCGCCCTGGAAGGAGTAGCGGCGGCTGCCCATGCTGCGCAGCCAGATGTTGTTGCTCGAGATCCCCGTGGTGCTGGGCCACGCTCCGGTGCCGATGGCCGAGTGGCCGATGCCCGTCTCGGTGTCCACGTGCGACACGCGGGTCTCGGTGAAGTAGGTGCCCTCGGCCTTGAAGCGATCGACGTTGGGGGTCATGCCGGGGTGCGCCCGGTAGTAGGACTCGCCGCCCTGGTCGAAGACGACCGTGAGGATGACCTTGGGATGGCGGCTTCCGGGCAACAGGGCCTCGGTGAGCACCCGGCCGTGGGCGTCCGCGGGAGCCTCGGTGCCCATCAGCTGGGCGTAGGTCGGGGCCAGGTCCTGCTGGGTGGCGGCAGCGGGGATACGGACGCCCGCCTTGATGAAGCCGGGGCCCCACAGGACCAGAGGGATGCGGGTGTCGTACTCCCAGCTCGTCCCGTGCGCGGTGCCCATCGCCGTCAGCTCATGGCCGCGGACGTGGGTCGTGAGGGGAGTCATGTGATCGGCCTCGGTGATGAACGAGTACTTGGCAGGCAGCGCGAAGAGGTCGCCGGAGCGATCGCTCAAAGAGCGCGCGGACGCATCGCGGAAGGCCTCGACGACGCGCGCCGTCTCCTCGGGGGTGGCGGCGGGGTAGGTCGGCAACTCGGGGGCTTTGGCGGCTCCCACGGAAAGGGTGAGGGCAACGAGGGCAAGGGCGGTACCGGGGAGCTTCAAGGTTCCTCCTAGGGTAGGGCGCTACCAGAAGCGCCAGAACGGTTTCTTGGGGTCGGGCCCCTTGATGGGGGCAGAAGCGCTCCGCACCACCGGGACGGCGGCACGGCTCGAGATGGGGCCGGAATGAGCGCGGGCGATGGGCTGGGTGACCGAACGCGGGATGACGTCCACCGGGCGCACCTTGTCCTCGGCCCAGCCCAGGTCGTGGTAGAGGATCTCGTCGTGGATGGACCTGCCGATCCGCATGCGCTCGCACGCATCCGGGAGCGGAGCCTCGGCCGCCTTCATGACGGCCTCCACCAGACGCTCGGTGAGATCGGCGAGGCGGACGCCCCCTTGCCGGGGATCCAGGCTGACGGTGCCCACGACGATCCGGCGCCGGAACGCCGTGCGGCCGTTCAGCTCGTGGATCAAGCTCGCCTGGCGAAGGGCCTCGATCATCCGGCCCACCGGGATGAGGTGGGTGGAGCGGTCGGCGTTGCAGAGGGCCACCACGTAGAGGGGATCGAGCCGGTAGAGGCCGTCGGTGATCTTGCGGCGCTCGTTGGGCGTCGAGCGGACCGAGCGCTGGATGAGCGATTTGGCGCGGGTGAAGAGCTGCGCCCGGAGGTCGGGCGTGAGGAGGCTACCGGTGCCGAGCGGCAGGTCATCCAGGAAGATGCCCACCAGCGTGAAGGGCAGGTAGTAGTCGGCGCAGTGATCCAGGCGCTCCTGGACGCCCTGCGCGTAGAGATCCGCCCCCGGCGCCTCCAGGAGCATGCCCGGGCTCATGGCCAGACCTACCGGCCGGCGTTCGACTTTTGGATCGCGCTGCTCGGACATCCCGCTCCCTCCATACCCTCCCTTGCATACCCCGGCGACCCCAGAGGCTATCGGCAAACGAAAAGACCCCCGCCCGAGGGCAGGGGTCCATCGATCGAAACGCTTAGCGCTTCGAGAACTGGAAGCGCTTACGAGCCTTCTTGCGGCCGTACTTCTTGCGCTCCTTGGCGCGGGGATCGCGGGTGAGCAGATCCTCGGCGCGCAGGTTGCTGCGGTACTCGGGATCGACCTTCAACAGGGCACGCGCCACGCCGAGGCGGATGGCGCCGACCTGCGAGGTCACCCCGCCGCCAGCCACGCGCACGTGCACGTCGTAGCGGCCCGCGTTGTTGGTCGCCTCGAGGGGCAGGCCCACTTCACGGATGAGGACCGAGCGGTAGCCGACGTAGTTGTCGAGCGGACGCTCATTGACGGTCACGGTGCCGGTGCCGGGCACCAGGCGCACGCGGGCGATCGCGGTCTTGCGGCGACCGGTGCCCCAATAAGCGGCAGTCTTCTTAGTAGCCACGCTTGATTCTCCTTACTTCTTGAGCTCGTAGGCCTTGGGCTGCTGCGCCGCATGGGGATGCTGCGCACCGGCGTAGACCTTCAGCTTGCCGTACTGGGCGCGGCCGAGACGGGTGTGCGGCAGCATGCCACGCACCGCCTGCTCGATGACCCGCTCGGGGTGAGCCTTGTTGAGCTTCTCGAAGGTGGTCTCACGATACCCACCGGGCCAACCGGTGTGGTGGATGTACTTCTTGTCCGTGTTCTTCTTGCCGGTCACCTGGACCTTGTCAGCATTGATGATGATGACGAAGTCGCCGCAGTCCACGTTCGGGGTGAAGAGGGGCTTGCCCTTCCCCCGGAGCAGGTCGGCGACGACGGTCGCCAAGCGGCCAAGCGTCTGGCCTTCGGCGTCGATCACATACCACTGCCGGTTGATTTCCTCCGGCTTGGCGATGTAGGTTTTCACGTCGTTCCTCCTAAAAGGGTCCGTTTAACCCCGCATAGGGCGGGGGATAAGTCGCACTCATAAAGATCAGGCCACTGGCAGGAGCCGTCAGCGGGACGAACCCACCTGGGCCGGGCTCGCGGTACAGGGCCGCGAACTCCTGCTTGGAAAGCCTTCCCTTCGCCACTTCCAGGGCCGTGCCCACGAGCCTTCGCACCATGTGGTACAGGAAGCTCTGGGCCGTGATCTCGAAGACGAGCTGGTCGTCGTCGAGCCGGGCTGCGGCCCGCTGCACGGTACACACCGGGCTGCGGGGGTTCGACCCCGTCGACCCGAAGGCCGAAAAGTCGAACGTGCCCACCAAGTCGGCAAACGCCTCGATCATGGTGGGAACCTCGGGCAAGGGCCTGGGTTCCCAGTGGCTCGTGAAGCGCCGGAGGGGGTCCGGGGTCCTCCGTGCCAGCACCACGTACCGGTAGGATCGCGCGGTTGCCGAGAAGCGGCTGTGGAAGGCCTCATCGACCTCCCGGGCTCCGTGGACGGCGACGTCGTCGGGCGTGAGCGCGTTGAGCGCCCGTACCCACGTCTCGTCCCCGAAACCCTTGGTGGTGCGGAAATTCACCACCATCCCACTTGCGTGGACGCCGGCATCCGTCCTCCCCGCGCCCGCGAACCGCAGCTCTTCGAGCGTGTGGCCCGTCAGACGGGTGAGGGCTTCCTCGAGCGTGCCTTGGACCGTGCGGTCCACGGCTTGACGCTGGAAGCCGGCGAAGTGGGTCCCGTCGTAACCGACGCGCAGGGCGATGTTACGCACAGGACCCCTCGGGAGGCGTTAGGCCTCGACCAGCATCACGATCGCCTGGGGCGCGCCATCGCCGCGACGGGGCTCCGTCTTGACGATCTGCGTGTAACCGCCCGAACGCTCGCGATACTTGGGAGCGATCTCGGCGAAGAGGTTCTTGGTGACCTCGCCGTCGAGAATGAAGGCCTCGGCCTGACGACGCGCATGCAGATCGCCGCGCTTGGCCAGGGTGACCATCTTTTCCGCCGTCACGCGCACGGCCTTGGCGCGCGCTTCGGTGGTGGTGATACGACCGTGCCGGAGCAGCTCGGTGGTCAGGCTGCGGAGCAGCGCACGACGCTGGTCGGCCGGCTTAGAAAGCAGATTCTTAGCCTTCTGGTGACGCATTGGGGTTAGTCCTCTCTTGCACCGGCGAGTTCGTCGCCAGGCTCACCCGAGGCCATGTTGAACCCGAAGGCACGCAGGCGCTCGATGACTTCCTCGGCCGACTTCCTACCGAAGTTCTTGATGTCCATCAGCTCGCGCTCGGTCTTCTTGAGCAGATCGCCGACGGTGTAGATGTTGGCGCGCTTGAGGCAGTTGTAAGCGCGCACCGACAGTTCCAGCTCCTCGATCGACATATCGGTCGGCTGGGGACGCCCGGCTTCCTCGGTCGCCGCCTTCTTGCCACCGCCGGGCAGGGCCTCGCGGGCCAAGTCGGCAAACGCATCGAAGTGGCGGATCAGGATATCCGCCGAGCGGCTGACGGCCTCGGTGGCATCCACCGCGCCGTTGGTCCACAGCTCGAGGTTCAGGCGGTCGAAGTCGGTCATCTGACCGACGCGGGTGTCCTCGACCGTGTAGTTGACCTTGCGGACCGGCATGAAGATCGAGTCGATGGGGATGACCCCCACGGCCTGATGGGGCTTGCGGTTCTTGTCCGCGGGCACGAAGCCCTTGCCCTTCTCGATCTGCAGCTCGATCTCGAGCGACGCGCCCTTGTCCAAAGTGGCGATCGGCCACTCGGGGTTGATGACTTCGACGTCCGAGTCGGTGACGATGTCGCCCGCGGTCACGACGCCCTCGCGGTGCACGCTGATGTGCGCCGTCTTGGTGTCGCCCGCGTGGAGCTTGAGCACCACGCCCTTGAGGTTGAGGACGATGTCCACCACGTCCTCGACAACACCGGGGATGGTGGTGAACTCGTGGGGCACGCCCTCGATGCGGATGGCCGTGATGGCCGCCCCATCGATGTCGCTCAGGAGCACGCGACGGAGCGCGTTGCCGAGCGTCGTGCCGTAACCACGCTCCAGGGGCTCGGCGACGAACTTGCTATAAGTAAGACCCTCGGGAGTCTTAAAGGACTCGACGAGTTCGATTTTCGGCTTGTCCATTCGTTCCTCTTAATCGTTTGCCCGTAGGGGCCGCTGGGGTGTCCGGGAACCTGGGGACCGGGACCGTCCGGGGACGGTCCGAGTCACTTAGCGCGAGTAGTACTCGACGATCAGGTTCTCGCGGACCGGGGTGTCGATGTCCTCGCGGGCGGGAATCGCCACCACCGAACCGGTCAGCTTGTCGAGGTCGACGGTCAGCCAGTTGGGGGTCTTCGCCACGGGCGTCTTAGCGGCCATCACCTTGACGGCATCGCCGGAGCCTTCCATGACGCCGATCTTGTCGCCGACCTTCACGCGGAAGCTCGGGATGTCGACGCGACGGCCGTTGACGGTGAAGTGACCGTGGCCGACCATCTGACGGGCCGCAGGGCGGCTCGGAGCCAGGCCAAGACGGTGCACGACGTTGTCGAGACGGGTCTCGAGGAGCTGGAGGAGGCGTTCGCCGGTGACACCCTTCTTGCGGGTGGCGAGCTCGTAGTAGCGAACGAACTGCTTCTCGCCGAGGCCATAGAAGCGACGAGCCTTCTGCTTCTCACGCAGACGGAGGCCGTACTCCGAGACCTTGTGGCGAGCCTGGCCGTGCTGGCCGGGACGATACGAGCGACGAACGATAGCACATTTGCCGGAGTTGCACTTCTCACCCTTGAGGAACAGCTTGATGCCTTCCGCACGGCAGAGACGGCAGACCGGACCGGTATGACGAGCCAAAGTCTTCCTCCTTCAACTAGACGCGACGGCGCTTGGGGGGGCGGCAGCCGTTGTGCGGGATCGGGGTGACGTCCTTGATGACGCTGACCTCGAGACCGGCGGCTTGCAGGGCGCGGATCGCGGTTTCGCGGCCCGAACCAGGGCCCTTCACGAAGACCTCGACCGTGCGCATGCCATGCTCCATGGCGCGCGTGGCGGCCTGCTCGGCGGCCTGCTGGGCGGCGAACGGAGTGCCCTTCTTGGCACCCTTGAACCCGGCAGTACCGGCGGAACCCCAAGAGATCACGCCCCCGTTGGGGTCGGTGATCGAGACGATCGTGTTGTTGAAGGTGGACGAAATGTGGACCACCCCGCTGTGAACGTTCTTGCGTTCACGGCGCTTCGGCTTAGCAGTGGGCTTAGCCAAGGGAATCTCCTTTCAAACAGATGACGCCTTCATCCCGGCGGGAATCCTGAGCTGTTCTGAGCTGAGGGCTCTCCCGGTTTACAACGCGCGCAATCGCTCGCGCGCTTTGGCTACGTTACTTCTTCTTACCGGCGACGGTCTTCTTGGCGCCGCGGCGGGTCCGGGCGTTGGTCTTGGTGCGCTGGCCGCGAACCGGCAGACCCTTACGGTGACGGATGCCACGGAACGAACCGATCTCAATGAGACGCTTGATGTTCATCGAGATGACGCGGCGCAGGTCGCCTTCCACCTGACGGTTGCGGTCGATCTCCTCGCGGAGCTTGGCCACTTCGTCTTCGGTGAGATCGCGGGTGCGGGTGTCGGGGTTGATGCCGGTCTTGGCCAGGATGTCCTGGCTGGTCTTCAGCCCGATCCCGAAGATATAGGTGAGTGCGATCTCGATCCGCTTCTCGCGGGGCAAGTCGACACCAGCGATACGTGCCATTGATCCTCCTACTTTAACCCTGGCGCTGCTTGTGCTTCGGGTTCTCGCAGATCACCATCACCTTGTTATGGCGCTTGATGACCTTGCACTTGTCGCAAATCGGCTTCACCGATGCACGAACCTTCATTGTACCTTACTCCTTTTATAACCTTCCTGGCCGCTGAGGCTCTAGAGCCGCTCGACGCGGCGTTTTGAGCTCGGATCGGAAGGATCTCCGAGTGGGACCTAGCGTCCCTCCTCGCGGGTGAGGATGAGCGGCCCCTCTTCGGTCGCGAGGACCGTGTGCTCGAAGTGAGCGGACCAGCTCTTGTCCTTGGTCACGACCGTCCACTTGTTGCCGAGCACCTTGGTACCGGGCAGGCCGATGTTGATCATCGGCTCGATGGCCAACGCCATCCCCGCCTTGATGACGGGCCCGGTGTGGGGGGTGCCATAGTTGGGGACCTGCGGCGGCTCGTGAAGCTGCCGGCCGATGCCGTGCCCCACGTACTCCCGCACCACCGAGAGCCCGGCCGATTCGGCGAGCGTCTGCACCGCGTGACCGATGTCCCCGATGCGGTTGCCCGGCCGGACCTGCTCGATGCCGCGGTACATGGAGGCTTCGGTCACCTCCAAGAGCTTGAGCACGGTAGGATCAGTCACCTTGCCCACCGGCACCGTGATCGCGGCGTCCCCGTAGTACCCCTCGACGATCGCGCCCATGTCGAGCGACACGATGTCGCCCTCCTTGAGCTTGCGACGATTCGGCAGTCCATGTACGACCTCCTCGTTGACCGAGGTGAGGATCGTGCACGGACAGCCGTAAAGTCCCTTGAAAGCCGGAATGGCGCCCTGGGCGAGGATGAACTCCTCGCCGAGCACGTCCAGCTCCTTGGTGGAGATCCCGGGCACGACCTGGGAGCGCAAATACGCCAACAGCTTGCCGACCACGTGGCCTGCCGCCTTGAGCGATTCGATCTCGCGCTGGTTCTTGAGAGTGATCATCGACCTGCCGTACCCGAAACTTGCTTACTTGGCGGCCGAGACACCCATCAGGATGCGCTCGAGCTCCGCCTGGATCTCCTCGATGCCACGCGTGCCATCCACCTCCCGGAGGACGCCCCGCTGGCGATAGTACTCCGTGATGGGCGCCGTCTGCTCATGGTAGACCTTCTGGCGCTTGCTCACGGTTTCGATGTTGTCGTCGGCGCGCTGGAACAGCTCGCCGCCGCAGTGATCGCACACTCCCTCCACCTTGGGCGGAGCGCTGACCACGTTGAACGAGGCCCCGCAGTTGCGGCAGACCCGGCGCCCGGTAAGGCGTCGGAGCAGCTCCTCGGTCGGCACGTGGAAGTCGATGGCGACGTCCAAGGGCGCTCCGATCGAAGCGAGCATCTCGTCCAGCGCGCGGGCCTGTTCCAGGGTCCGGGGGAACCCGTCCAGAATGTAGCCCTTCGCGCAGTCCTCGCAGCCGATCCGGTCCCGGATCACCCCAATCATCAGGGCGTCCGGCACCAGCTCGCCGCGATCCAAATAGCCCTTGGCCTCGAGGCCGAGCGGCGTGCCCTCGCGGACCGCCGCCCGAAGAATATCCCCCGTCGAGACCTGCGGGATGTGGTGCTTTTCAGCAAGCAGGCGCGCCTGGGTGCCCTTGCCGGCTCCCGGGGCTCCTAAAAACACGATCCGCACGGACGTGAGCCTCCCATTATTTCATGAATCCTTCGTACTGTCGAGCCAACAGCTGCGTCTGGAGCTGGTTGTAGAGGTCGATGGCCACACCGACCATGATCAAGAGGGCCGTGGCGCCCAACCCCTGGAAGGTGTTGACGCCCGTCGCGTTCTCGATGAGGTTCGGCACGATCGCCACCAGCCCGAGGAAGATGGCCCCGATGAAGGTGATCCGGCTGAGCACCTGCTCCAGGTAGTCGGCCGTCGGCTTGCCCGGACGGACGCCCGGGATGAAGTTGCCGAACTTCTGGAGGTTCTTGGCCAGATCCTGCGGGTTCAACACGAGGCTCGCGTAGAAGTAGCTGAAGAACACGATCAACGCCAGGTAGAGCACCGCATACAGCCAGCCCGACGGCGAGAGCGCCGTGAGGAGGTGCTGCAGGCCCTGCTGCAGGGCGTTGCGAATGTTATCCCAGTGCCATGCCGCCGCCGTGTTGAAGGCCCAGTTGACCTTGGCCGACACGGCCTGCGCCTGGTTGCCCAACAGCTGGGAGATCGTCACCGGGAAGAGCAAGAGGCTCGACGCGAAGATGATCGGCATGACCCCGCCCTGGTTGACCTTGAACGGGATGTAGCTCGACCGCTGCTGGAACGCCCGGCCACCGACCTGCTTCTTGGCCGCCTGCACGGGAATCTTGCGCGCCCCCTCCTGCACGATGACGATCGCCACCAGGATGCCCAGGAAGGACAGGGTCAGGAGCGTCACCTGCCACCAGGCGAAGGCACCGCTCGTGACGCCCTGGGACGTCGTCGAGAAGTAGTGGGGCATGCGCGCGAGGATGCCCGCCATGATGATCAAGGAGGCGCCGTTGCCGATGCCCCGCTCGGTGACGAGCTCGCCCAGCCACATGACGAAGATGGTGCCCGTGACCATGATGACCATGGTGGAGATGATGAACATCCAGGGCCACGGTCCCGCCGCGGGGTGCCCCAGAACGGCATTCGACGCCCAGAGCCAGCGGGTGATCCCGTAGGCTTGAATCAGGGCGAGGACCACCGTGAGGTAGCGCGTCCACTGCGCGATCTGTTTGCGGCCCTGCTCGCCGCCCTCCTTCTGCAGTTCCTCGAGCTTGGGGATCACCGACGCCATCAGCTGCATGATGATGCTGGCGTTGATGTAGGGGGTGATGCCCAAGGCCAGGATTGAGAACTTTGCGAGCGCCCCGCCGGAGAAGAGGTCGAGGAAGCCCGCGAGCATGTTCCCGCCGCCGAAAATGCCGGAAAGGCGTGCATGGTCGACCCCCGCAACGGGGACATGCACGCCGAACCGGAGGAGGGCAAGCATGGCGAGGGTGAACAGGATCCGCTCCTTGATGCCTTCGACTTTCCAAAGGTTCAGGAACGCCTGCTGGACCTGCGCCATGTTCACCATTAGCCGAGCACCTCGACGGTGCCGCCGGCGGCTTCGATCTTCTCCTTGGCCGAAGCAGTGAAGTAGTTGGCCTTGACCGTGAGCTTCACGGTCAAGTCGCCGTCGCCGAGCACGCGGACGCCATCCGCCTCATGGCGGATGAGACCCTTGTCGACGAGCGCCTGCGCGTCGACCGTGCTGCCGGCATCGAACTTCGCCAGGTCGCCAACGTTGACGATGACGAACTCGGACTTGTAACGCAGGGGCATGGGGAAGTGGTGCATCTTCGGGGTACGGCGATACAGAGGCATCTGACCGCCCTCGAAGCCAGCACGCTTGCTCTCGCCCGAGCGCTGACCCTGACCATTGGCGCCGCGGGTCGACGTCTTACCGTGACCCGAGCCGTGGCCACGACCCACGCGCTTCTTGCGCTTGGTCGCGCCCTCGGCGGGTCTGAGATCGCTGAGGTTCATGCTGTCTCCTTATGCTTCGACCTTGACCAGGTGGCTGATCTTGAAGACCATCCCCATGATCGTGGGCGAATCGAAATGTTCGACCGAGCTGTTCAGCTTGCCAAGGCCCAGAGCCTTGACGACGGCCTTCTGGCGCTTGTCGTAGCCGATGGGGCTCTTGACGAGCGTGATCTTGATTTTCTTGTCCGCCATCGTGCCTCCTAACCGAGCAACTGCTCGACGCTGAGCCCACGCAGGGCCGCGACGTCCTCGGCCTTGTGCAGGCGCGAGAGGGCGTTCATGGTCGCACGGGCATTGTTCAAGGGGCTGTTGCCGCTGAGCGACTTGGACAGCACGTCCTTGATGCCGGCGAGTTCGAGCACGGTGCGGACCGAGCCGCCCGCGATAACGCCCGTACCCTTCGAGGCGGGCTTGATCAGCACGGAGCTGCTGCCGGCCTCGCCGATGATGGTGTGCGGGATGCTCGTCTCGAGCATGGTCACCGTCAGCAGGTGCTTCTTGGCATCGGTCACGGCCTTCTGGATGGCCGTGATGACCTCGGCGGCCTTGCCGACGCCGACGCCGACCTGGCCCTTGCCGTTGCCGACCACCACCGTGGCGCGGAACGACATCTTCTTGCCGCCCTTGACGACCTTGGTGACGCGGCGGATCTGGACGACCTTCTCCTGCCACTCGGACTCTTCGCGAGCGTGCTCACGCTCACGCGGGGGGCGGGTGCCGCGGCCCTGGCCGGGACCCCGGCCGCCGCGCGTATCCTTGTTATCCACTTATGCCTCCAAACCTTAGAACGACAGTCCGCCTTCGCGTGCCGCTTCCGCGAGCGCCGCGATCCGGCCGTGATAGAGGAACCCGCCGCGGTCGTACACGACCGACTCGATGCCCTTGGTCTTGGCCCGCTCGGCGATCGCCTTGCCGACGGCCGTGGCGGCCTCGACGGTGCGACCGTTCGTCAGGGAGCTGCGCAGCTCGGGGTCCAGGGTCGAGGCGGAGGCGAGGGTCTTGCCCTCGACGTCGTCGATGATCTGGGCGTAGATGTGCTGCTGGCTGCGGAACACAGCGAGACGAGGACGCTCGGCCGTTCCGCTGATGCGCTCGCGGAGCCGGACGTGGCGCCGCTGGATTTCGTGCTTGCGTACTTTCTTCTTGATCACGGCGTGCCTCTACTTCTTCTTGCCGCCGGACTTACCGGCCTTGCGGCGGATGACCTCGCCCGCATACTTGATGCCCTTGCCCTTGTAGGGCTCGGGGGGACGGACCGCGCGGATCTCGGCAGCGGTGTCGCCGACGAGCTGCTTGTCAGCGCCCTTGACGTGGATCTTGTTGGCGCCCTCCACGGCGATCTCCACGCCCTCGGGCGGGGTGATCTTGACCGGGTGGGAGTAGCCGACGGCGAGGTTCAGGGCCTTGCCTTCGAGCGTGGCGCGGTAACCGACGCCGACCATCTCCAGGCTCTTGGTGAAGCCGTTCGAGACGCCCTCGACCATGTTGGCGACGAGCGTGCGGCTCAGGCCGTGACGGCTGCGGGCCTCGCGCGACTCATCGGCGCGATTGACCGTGAGGACGTTGCCCTCAACGGAGACCGAGACCTGCGGCACGAGCTCGCGGCTCAGCTTACCCTTGGGGCCCTCGACCATGACCTTCTGGCCATCGACCGTGACCTTGACGTTGCCCGGAAGTTCGACCGGGCGCTTTCCAATTCGCGACATTCTTCCCCCTTACCAGACGTAGGCGAGCACTTCGCCGCCAACGTTCTCGCGCCGGGCCTGCTTGTCGGTCATCACGCCCTTGGGCGTCGAGACGATCGCGATGCCCAGGCCGCCGAGGACGCGGGGGAGCTCACTCTTGCCGGCATACACGCGCAGGCCGGGCTTGGAAATCCGCTTGATGCCGGTGATGACGCGCTGCTTGCCCTGGGCGTACTTGAGCGTCACGCGGATGCGGGGGTGGTTGGTCTCATCGGTCACGGCCTCGAAGCCGTGGATGAAGCCCTCCTCCTTGAGCACGCGCGCGATCTCGACCTTGAGCTTGCTCGAGGGGATGTCGGTGCTGGGGAGGAACGCGATATTGGCGTTGCGGATGCGGGTCAGCATATCCGCGACGGGATCGGTAACAGGCATTTCACTTTCCTTCTTGAGTTGGGCAGTATCCGCGGCACGCGCCGCGGACTTCTCCACTCCGGGTCCTTGGGGACACCTCACAAGCCATGCTCGTGAGGCGTCCGGTTCAGCTTACCAGCTGGACTTCACGACCCCGGGAAGCTCACCGCGGTGAGCCAGGTTGCGCAAGCAGATGCGGCAGATGCCGAACTTGCGGTAGTACGCGTGCGGACGGCCGCAGCGGCTGCAGCGGTTGTGCTGCCGAACCTTGAACTTCGGCTGCCGCTGCGACTTGACGATCATCGACGTCTTGGCCAAGGGGAAACTCCTTACTTATTCATCCCGGTGAAGGGCATGCCCATGTTCTTGAGCAACGAGCGCGCCTCTTCATCCGTCTTCGCGGTCGTGACGATGGTGATGTCCATGCCACGCACCTTGTCGACCTTGTCGTAGTCGATCTCGGGGAAGATCAACTGCTCCTTGACGCCGATCGAGTAGTTGCCACGACCGTCGAAGCTCTTGGCCGAAACGCCGCGGAAGTCGCGGATGCGGGGCAGCGCCAGGCTCATGAAGCGGTCGAGGAACTCGTACATGCGGCGGCCACGCAGGGTGACCATGGTGCCGATGTTCATGCCCTGACGGAGCTTGAAGGTCGCGATCGACTTCTTCGCCTTGGTGATGACCGGCTTCTGACCGGCGATCTTGGCGAGATCGGCCACCGCGTTCTCCAGGCCCTTGGGGTTCTGGACGGCCTCGCCGAGGCCCATGTTGATGACGACCTTGACGATCCGGGGAACGGCCATGACGTTGGGGTAGCCGAACTCCTTCTGGAGGGCGGGCACCACGTCGGTCTTGTATTTCTCGTGCAAACGCATCGAACTCAGGTCCTCACTTACTTGTCGAGCTGCTCGCCCGAGGCCTTGGCGACCCGGACGTGCTTGCCATCAGCCAAGGTGGCGACCCCGATGCGAGTCGGCTTGCCGCTGGTGGGATCCACCGGCATGAGCTTGCTCATGTCGATCGGAGCCTCCTTGGTGATGCGGCCACCCTGGGGGTTGGCCATCGAGGGGCGGGTGTGACGCGTGATGACGTTCACGCCCGCGACGACGGCCTGGTTGTCCTTGGGGTTCACGAGCTTCACTTCGCCCGTCTTCCCCTTATCCTTGCCGGCGATGACCATGACGGTATCGCCCTTCTTGATGCGGTTCATGACTGCTGCTTCCTCGTTCTTAAAGGACCTCGGGCGCCAGCGAGATGATCTTCATGAAGTTCTTGTCACGAAGCTCACGGGCGATGGGCCCGAACACGCGGGTCCCACGAGGGTTCATGTCCTTGTTGATGATGACGGCCGCGTTCTCGTCGAACTTGATGCGGCTGCCGTCCTGACGGACCACGGGGTGCTTGGTACGCACCACGACCGCCTTGACGACGTCCGACTTCTTGACCGGCATGTTAGGGGTGGCATCCTTGACGACGGCCACGATGATGTCGCCGACCTGGGCGTACCGGCGGTTGCCACCGCCGAGCACCCGGATGCACATGAGTTCGCGCGCGCCAGTGTTGTCGGCGACAGCGAGTCGAGTCTGTACCTGAATCATCGCTTCTGTCTCCTACTACTGCGCCCGCTCGACCACTTCGAGCAAGCTCCAACGCTTGTCCTTGGAGAGCGGACGGCTTTCCACGATGCGGACGATGTCGCCGATGTGGGCCGAGTTCTCCTCGTCGTGCGCCTTGAACTTGTTGGTCGACTTGATGATCTTGCCGTAACGGGGGTGCGGGTGACGGCTCTCGACGGCGACGACGATCGTCTTCTCCATCTTGTCCGACACGACCTTCCCGGTAATCTCTCTACGCGGCATTACTTGGTACCTCCGGCCGCCAACTCCTTCGAACGCAGGGCGGTCTGAAGCTGGGCAATCTTGGTCTTGGTCTCCCCGATCTTGGCAGTGTTCTCCAGCTGACGGATCGCCAACTGGAAGCGGAGGTTGAAGAGTTCCTCCTTCGCCGCCTTGAGCTGAGCCTGCAGCTCCTGGGGGTTCAGGGCCAACAACTCGCTATACTTCTGCTTCGACACGGTCGGTGCCTCCTTCGGCCGCCTCGGCCCGGGTGATGAACTTGGTCTTGATGGGCAGCTTGTGGGCCGCCAGGCGCATCGCCTCGCGGGCGACTTCCTCGGTCACGCCGTTGATCTCGAACATGACGCGACCGGGCTTGACGACGGCCACCCAGTACTCGGGGGCACCCTTACCGGAACCCATACGGGTCTCGGCCGGCTTGGCGGTGACGGGCTTGTCCGGGAACACCCGGATCCAGACCTGACCACCACGGCGGATGGAGCGGGTCATGGCGCGACGGGCCGCCTCGATCTGGCGCGAGGTGATCCACGCGGGCTCGAGGGCCTGCAGACCGAACTCGCCGAACTGTACCTCGACGCCACGCGTTTCATGTCCGGTCATACGACCGCGGTGGTGACGGCGGTACTTGGTGCGCTTAGGCATGAGCATGAGCGGCTTCCTCCTTCGTACCGGGCTTAGCGGGAAGCACTTCGCCCTTGTAGATCCACACCTTGACGCCAATGATGCCGTAAACGGTCTTGGCCTCGGCGAAGCCGTAATCGATGTCGGCCCGCAGGGTGTGCAGGGGGATGCGGCCCTCGCGGGCCCACTCGGAGCGAGCGATTTCAGCGCCGCCCAGGCGGCCGCCGACCATGACCTTGATGCCCTTGGCGCCGGACTTGGTCGCCCGCATCATGGACTGCTTCATGGCGCGCCGGAAGGCGATGCGCTTCTCGAGCTGAGCGGCGATGCTCTCGGCGACCAGCTGAGCGTCGGCG
Organism: Stenomitos sp.; assembly: GCA_036704085.1. Lineage (GTDB taxonomy): Bacteria > Cyanobacteriota > Sericytochromatia > S15B-MN24 > UBA4093 > DATNQJ01. Next base: position 3,538 of record DATNQJ010000464.1, on the reverse strand, counting down.
TCGATCTTCGTCACCTCGGTGATGTTGATCTGGACCTTCTTGCCGGTGAGGGCGCCGACGTCACGCCGCAGCTGGTCGATGCCCTGGCCGCCACGTCCGACGATGATGCCGGGCTTGGCCGCCGAGATGTTCACCTCGACCTGGTTGCTCTTGCGCTCGATGTCGATGGCCGCGATGCCGGCGTTGAAAAGCTTCTTCTTGACGAAGAGGCGGATCTTGCGATCCTCGACCAGGTTCTTCGCGTAGTCCTTGGTGGCGAACCAGCGGCTCGACCAGGGACGCGTGATGTTCAGTCGAAGACCGATGGGGTGAATCTTCTGTCCCATGAGTTCCTCTTTACTTAGAGCCCACCACCACGTGGATGTGGCTGGTACGCTTCATGATCGGGAAAGCCCGGCCCTGGGCGTGCGGCTGAAAGCGCTTCAACACGGGGCCTCCGTCCGCCCACGTCTCGGTGACGACGAGCGAACGGGGATCAACCTGGTGGTTGTGCTCGGCATTGGCCATGGCCGAGGCGAGCACCTTGGAGACCACCTTGGCGGCGCGCAGGTTGGTGAAGCGCAGGATCGTCATGGCTTCGACGGTCCCCTTGCCGCGGATCAGATCGAGCACACGGCGCACCTTACGGGGCGACATGAGCACGTATTTGGCACTGGCTCTGGTTTCCATTCTCTTCTTATCCTTTAGCGCGACTTCTCAGAGCCGCTGTGGCCCTTGTACAGGCGGGTGGGCGCGAACTCACCCAGCTTGTGACCGATCATGTTCTCGGTGATGTAGATGGGCACATGCTTGCGGCCGTTGTAGACCGCGATGGTGTGACCGATCATCGAGGGGATGATGGTCGAAGAGCGGGACCAGGTCTTGATCACGCGCTTCTCGTTACGCTCGTTCTGGGCATCGACCTTCTCGATCAGGGCCGTCTGGATGAAGGGCCCTTTCTTAAGCGATCTAGACATCTATCGGGACCTCCTCCTTAGGACTTGCGCGACTTGACGATCAACGCATCGCTGGGACGCTTGCCGCGGCGGGTCTTGTAACCCATCGCCGGCTTGCCCCACGGGGTCTGCGGCTTACCGCCGATGGGGCTCTTGCCCTCACCGCCGCCGTGCGGGTGGTCGACCGCGTTCATGACGACGCCGCGGTTGTGGGGCTTGAAGCCCAGCCAGCGCGTGCGGCCGGCCTTACCGATGGCGATGTTCTTGTGGTCGATGTTACCCACCTGGCCGATGGTGGCCTTGCAGGTGCTGTGAATCTTGCGCATCTCGCCCGAGGGCAGCTTCAGGGTGGCGTAATCGCCTTCCTTGGCAACCAGCTGGGCGCCGGCGCCGGCCGAACGGACGATCTGGCCGCCCTTGCCCGCCTTGAGCTCGATGTTGTGCACCGTGGTACCCAAGGGGATGTTCTTCAGGGGCAGCGCGTTCCCGACGCGGATGTCCGACTCGGGGCCCGAGACGATCGTCTGACCGACGGTCAGGCCGAGCGGTGCCAGGATGTAGCGCTTCTCGCCGTCGGCGTAGAAGCACAGCGCGATGCGGGCGTTCCGGTTGGGATCGTACTCGATGGTCGCAACACGGGCGGGCACGCCGTCCTTGTCACGCTTGAAGTCGATCAGGCGATAGGCCTTCTTGTGCCCGCCGCCACGGAACCGGCTGGTGATCTTGCCCTGGTTGTTGCGGCCCGCCGTGCGGGTCAGATAACGGACCAGGCTCTTCTCCGGGCGATCGGTGGTGATGTCGTCGAAGCCGGAGACGCTCATGCCCCGGGTGCCGGGGGTCTTGGGGTTAAACTTCTTGATAGGCATTGCCGTCTCCTTAGCTGCCGTAGATATCGATCGTGTTGCCCTCGGCGAGGGTGATGACCGCCTTCTTGCCGGGCTTGGTCTCACCGATCCTCGCACCCACGCGTTTCTTCTTGGGCTTGATGGCCGTCGTCTGGACGTCGGTGACCTTCACCTTGAAGAGGAGCTCGGCCGCGCGGGCAATGTCGATCTTGGTGGCGGTGCGCTCGACTTCGAAGACGTACTTGTTCTGCTCGGCGAGCAGCGTGCTCTTCTCAGTGACCAGCGGCCGCTTGAGAACGGTGTACAGATCGCTCATTTATGCAAACACCTCTTCGATCCGCTGCAGAGCGGCGGGAGTCACCACGATTTTATCATGGTTTAGCAGATCCTTAACATTAAGGTTCGTCGCGAGAATCAGCTTCACGCCCTCAATGTTGCGCGCGGAGCGCGTCACGACGTCGTTCGGGGCCTCGAGCACGATCAGGGTCTTGCCCGTGGCGCCCACCTTCTGGAGGAAGGTCGCGACCGTCTTGGTGCTGGGAGCCGTCAGCGTCCACTCGGTCAGGCCGATCAGATCGGCGGCCTTGACGGACAGCGCGCTGCGCAAGGCGAGGCGGCGCATCTTCTTCGGCATGCCCTTGGTGTAGTTGTTGTGCGGCTTGGGGCCGAACACGACACCACCGTGGCGCCACAGGGGGCTGCGGTTCGAGCCGGAACGAGCGCGGCCGGTGCCCTTCTGCTTCCAGGGCTTCTTGCCGCCGCCCGCGACTTCGGAGCGGGTCAGGGTCGAGTGGGTGCCGATGCGCCAGTTCGCCATCTGGCGAACCAGGTGCAGGTGCATGACGTGGGTGTTCGGCTCGATGGCGAAGACCGCGTCAGACAGGGCGCGATCGCCGGCGGCGTTGCCCTGGAAATCGACTAGTTTCAAGTTAGGCATCGTCTTCTCCTTTACCGGCCGACCTTGACGGCGGGACGCACGGTCACGACACCGCCCTCAGCGCCGGGGATGGCGCCGCGGATCAGCAGGATTCCCTGCTCGGCATCGATGCGCACCACGCGGAGGCGGCGCACGGTGACCTGCTCGTTGCCCATGTTGCCGGGCATCTTGACTCCCTTGAAGACGCGCTGCGGCGTCGTACCGGAGCCGATCGAGCCGGGGTGCCGGTGGAACTTCGAACCGTGCGACATGGGGCCGCGGCCCGAGTGGAAGCGCTTCTGCATGCCCGCGAAGCCCTTACCGATCGACGTGCCGGTCACGTCGACCAGCTGGCCCTCGGTGAAGATGTCGGGCTTGATCTCCTGGCCCACCGCGAACTCCGCGACGCTGTCGAGGCGGAACTCCTTGAGGTGGCGGAGGACCTTGCCGCTCTGCTTGAGGTGGCCGAGCTGGCCCTTGGTCAGGTGCTTCTCCTTGGCGGCGCTGAAGCCGACCTGGATCGCCTGGTACCCGTCCTTGTCCGTGGTCTTGACCTGGGTCACGAAGCAGGGGCCCGCCTCGACCACGGTCACGGGGATGACCTGACCGTTGGCATCGAAGATCTGGGTCATGCCCAGCTTCTTGCCGAGAATTCCTAAAGACATTATCTCTAATACTCCTTGTGTGCGGGGGCACAACGTTCGATTCGACGGCACGATCGGGACCTGAGACAGGTCCCGATCGGCCCGACGATTTCCAACCGCCGATCGCAACCGCGATCGTGGCCCCTTTACGTCCTACAGCTTGACTTCGATGTCGACGCCCGCGGGCAGATCGAGGCG
>DATNQJ010000463.1:0-6275 GCA_036704085.1 Stenomitos sp. | reverse complement strand
GCCCTCACGCTCGGTCATAGCATCGACCGGGGCCTGTCGGGGGCCATCCGCGGCCAGCTTTTGGTCTGCCTCATCAACGGCGTGCTGACGACCCTGGGGCTCTTGCTGCTCCACATCAAGTTCGCCCTGACCATCGGCATCATCGCGGGCTTCTTCAGCCTCATCCCCATCTTCGGCACCGTGATCTCGACCCTCCCCGCGGTGCTCATCGCGCTCACGCAGGGCTGGTGGGTGGCCGTCGAGGTGGTGCTGCTCATCGTGGTCATCCACCTGATCGAGACCAACTTCCTGAACCCGCACGTGCTCGGGCACCACTCGGAGCTGCACCCGGTGCTGGTGCTCTTTGCCCTGATGGTGGGCGAGCACTACGCGGGCGCCATCGGTCTCGTGTTCGCGGTCCCCGTCGCCGCCATCCTGCGCGCCCTCTTGAGCTTCGTGTACTCGCTGGTGATCGCGAGCCCCCCCGACCAGGAGGCCACGGTGCCCGCCGAGCCCCCGCTGGTAGCCGAGCCCGCACCGCCCGCGATCCCGTAGCCACGCCCCAGCGCGCGCTTTGCTATAATGAGGGACGTTCGGTCCAGCTCCTGATGGAAAGGAAACCTCTTACGTCGCGTCAGCGACCACACCCATGGACGTATCCAGTACAAGCCTCAACCTGTTTTTGGTGGCCTTCTTCACCCTGCTCAACGGGTTCTTCGTCGCGGCCGAGTTCGCCTTCGTCAAGGTCCGGCCCACCCGCCTCGATCCACTGATCTCCGAGGGAGATTCCCGCGCCCGCGCGGCGCAGCACATCCTCCACCACCTCGACGCCTACCTGTCCGCCTGCCAGCTGGGCATCACGCTCTCGTCCCTGGCCCTCGGCGCCCTGGGAGAACCCGCGATCGCCCGCCTCATCGAGCCGGTGATCCAGGCCCTGCACCTGCCCGAGTCCGTGGGCTCCGGCGTGGCCTTCGCCCTGGCCTTCACCATCATCACGTCGCTGCACATCGTGATCGGCGAGCAGGCCCCGAAGTCCCTCGCCATCCGCACGGCCGAGGCGACGACCCTGTTCGCGGCCCACCCCCTGCGCCTCTTCCACCAGCTCGGCTATCCCATCATCTGGCTGATGAACGGCGCCTCGAACGGCCTCTTGCGGCTCCTGCGCATCGAGCCTGTCTCCGAGCACGCCTCGGCGCACACCGAAGAGGAGATCCGCATCCTCATGAAGGAGAGCGCCAAGAGCGGCCTCATCGACGCGGACGAGCTCGCCCTCTTCGACAAGATGTTCCACTTCTCGGGCCGGGTGGCGCGCGAGATCATGGTGCCGCGGGTGGACATGATCTGCCTGGACCGCAACGACCCCTTCGCCGAGAACCGGGCGATCGCCGATCGCGAGCAGCATACCCGCTACCCGGTCTGCAACGGCAGCAAGGACGACATCGTGGGGTTCATCCACATCCGGGACCTCTTCTCGACCCAGGAGCAGAACCTGGACCGCCTCACGCGCAAGATCATGGCCGTGCCCGCGAGCCTCGAGATCAGCTCCGTGCTCAAGCAGATGCAGAAAGCGCGCGCCCACCTGGCGCTGGTCATGGACGAGTACGGCGGCACGGCCGGCATGCTCACCATCGAGGACATCCTCGAGGAGATCGTGGGCGATATCCAGGACGAGTTCGACGACGAGCGCCCCAGCGTCGAGCCCGACGGCGACGCCTACTCCATCGACGGCCGCGTGCTTTTGGTCGAGCTCAACGAGCGGTTCGGCTGGGACATCGAGGCCGACGAGGACTCCCTCGGCGGCTGGCTCTACTCCCAGCTCGGACGCGCTCCGTTGATCGGCGACGCCATCGAGGAAGAGGGCCTGATCTTCCGCATCACCGAGGTCGACCACCTGCGCATCGTCCGGGTACGCATGGAGCCCCGCCCCGTCGCCGCGGAGGCAGAGGCGGACGAGGCCGTCGAGACCTAGCACTCCCTCACTTCGCGAAGACCTGGGTCACCACCAGGTACCCCCCGTAGGAGCCCACGGGCAGCTGCCGCTCCGGACCGTTCGGATAGAAGTCGCTGCCCGCGGGCACCTTCACGATACCGATCCCGAGCCGCCGGAACTGGGGCCTCAGGATGTTGGCCCGGTGCCCGGGGCTCTTCATGAGCCCCTGGTGCGCGATGCGCAGGTTGGGGGCAAACGCCAGGTTCTCCCCCAGGATCGTGTAGGACACCCCGGCCTGGGCGGCCCGATCCGCGGCGCTCCGGCCCTCGGGATCCTCGTGGGCGAAGTAGTTGCGCGCCAGTATGTCACGCGAGTGGGCACGCCCCATCGCGGCGAGCCGATCGTCCCAGCGCAGTGCAACCAGGCCGCGCGAGCGCCGCTCCCGGTTGACCAGGGCGAGCATGTCCTGCTCGAGCTTCGCGGGGCTCGCCTTGGAGGTCTCGACCCGGCCGGGCAAGACCTCCCAGTGCGGTGCCGCCGCCAGCACGGGGGCAGGGCTACCGCCCACCAGGTGGAGGGCGAGCAGGAGCGGCACGAGGGCCTTGAGTCGAGACAAGGCCATGAGGCCCCTTCCTGAGTGGTGAGAGCTCACCTCCGCGAACGGCTCGAAATCGGTGGCACGGCCCCCGACATGGGGCCCCCTAGTCCAGACTCGAGCCCGAGTCCACGCCCTGGCGGTGGTGGGTGGCGGTCGCCCCCATCTCGGCCGAGGCCGGCTCCAGATGGCTCGATCCTACCGGTGGCGGGTTGGTGGCCACGTTGCCGGTATTCCCCCCGCTGGTCCCATCCGGGGCTCCGGTGCCCGAGGGAGCCGGGTGAAGCCCGGTCGGGTTGGTCACGTCCCGCGCGAAGTCTTCGGCCGTCACGTAGCCGGGCTCGACTCCCTGCGGCAAGTGTGAAATGGCCGTCACCCGCGGCTTATCTCGCTTCGGCATCGCTTCCTCCTTCAACCTGGCTGGTCTTCCCCCGGCGCGTCGCTGAGTCGCCCCCAGCCTGCAGGGCCGCCTCCCGGCGAATGTCCTCGGCCGTGAGGTAGCCCGCGTCGCCGCCGCGGGCCCCCTGCGCCTCGCCCGAGAACGGCTCGGGCCGCGCCCCCGTCCGCGCGATGTCCCGCTTGCTTGCCATGCGTTCGTTGTCCATCGCTTCCCCCTTTGCAGATGCCTCGTTGCGGCTATGTTAACATTCGTGAATCGTACCCCCAACCCTGCCCAGGGGGCTCTACACGCGAGGATTCGGCATGGCCTACGGACACGACTGGCTCCAGTGCGTCTTCGATCGCCTCATGCCGGAGGCAGGGATGGCCGTCCGCGACGAGCAGCTGGCCATGGCCAACTACGTCCAGGCCGCCCTCGAGCAGAACCGCCACCTCCTGGCCGAGGCGGGGGTCGGGACCGGCAAGACCTATGCCTACTTGATCCCGGCCCTCGCTCACCACCACGAGCACCACCGGCCGGTGCTCATCGCGACCCACACCATCACCCTGCAGGAGCAACTGGTCCAGAAAGACCTCCCGGCCGTCAGCGAGCTCATCGACCTCCCCATCCAGGCCCAGCTCGCCAAGGGACGCGAGCACTTCCTTTGCCCGGAGCGGCTCGCGGCCTACCGGAAACGCCACGCGGCGCCGTCCGCGGAGGAGGCGCGCCTCTATGACTGGGCCGACGCGACGGCGACGGGCGATCGCGCCGAACGCTCCGGCCTCTCCGAGGCCCTCTGGCGGCAGGTCAACTGGAACGATGCGGGGCCCTGCTCCAGGCAATGCCGGCACCTGGACACCTGTCCGAGCGCGCGCGTCCGGCAGTCCTGGAAGACGGCCCAGGGCGTGATCGTGACCAATCACCACCAGTTCTGCGCGGACCTCGCCCTGATGGGCACGGGGTCGCACCTCTTCGCCCTGCCGGGGCTCATCATCCTGGACGAGGCCCACGCCCTGTTCGACGCCGCGCGCGACGTCCTGGGGCACCGCACGCCCCTCATGGCCCTGCAGGCTGCCGTGCGGACGGCCATCCTGGAAGCGGGCCAGGGCTACCCCCAGGCCGCGGCGGCCGCCGCGGCGGTCGAGGGCTTCTTCAACGGGCTTTCGGCGCGCGTGGGGTGGGAGGCCTCGGAAGAAGCCGAGCGGTTCGAGATCCGGACGGATCCGGTGCTCGGCGAGGCGGCCCTGCGGCTCTACGAGGGGGCCCGGGAGCTCGTGGAGCACCTGGGCTCCGGGCCCGCGAGCGACGCGCGCACCGAGGCCATGGACCACCTGGATCGCGCCATCGGGCCGCTCTTGGGCCTCATCCGGCCCGAGGCGCACGTCGTCTGGGCCGAGGGCAACCGCCGGACCCGCCAGGTGGCGGTCCTCGCGAGCGCCCCGCGGGACCTCGCGGGCCTCTTCCGGAACCGGCTCTTCGGGCGGGGGGTGCCCGTCGTGCTGACCTCGGCGACGCTCTCGGTGGACGGGGACTTCACCTACTTCAAGGAGCAGGCCGGGCTCGAGCACCCGCTCACCTGCTCGGTGGGCTCGCCGTTCGACTTCGAGCGCCAGGCCCGGCTCTACCTGGCGGACGACCTGCCCGACCCGTCCGCCGACGTCGACGCCTTCTACCAGGCGGCGACCCGGCGCCTCAAGGCGCTCCTGGAGGCCACCCATGGTCGGGCGCTTGTCCTCTACACCGCCCGGACCCGGGCGGAGGACGCCGTCAGGCGGCTCAAGGCCTGGGGGCGCTACCCGGTGCTGTACGAGGAGCGGGCCACCCCCGAGCTCATCACCCGCTTCCGCGAACAGACCGAGTCCGTGCTCGTCGGCACCGGCTACTGGGAGGGGCTGGACGTCCCGGGCGAGGCCCTCTCGTGCGTCATCATCGTCAAGCTGCCCTTCCCGGCCCCGGATCCCCTGATCGCCGCCCAGGAGGCCGCGGCAAGGGCGGCGGGGCAGGATCCCTTCCAGACGATCCTCTTGCCGCAGATGCTCCTCAAGCTCGAGCAGGGCGCGGGGCGGCTCATCCGGCGCCGGAGCGATCGCGGAGTCGTCGCCCTGCTCGATCCCCGCGCCACGAGCCGCGCTTACCGGGATCAGGTGCTCGCTAGCCTGCCGCCCGCCCCGCAGCTTCCGGACGTCGCGGCCGTGCAGGCCTTTCTGAGGCCCTGACTTGCCAACCGCGCCATTTTGTGGCTTGTTAAGGTATCCACGGCATCACGGCAAAGGAGGCGTCATGCTCACTCCTGGATCCCAGGCACCCGATTTTGCGCTGCGCGGGGTGGACCCGACCGGCGCCGAGCAAGAGTTCCGCCTGTCGGAGCTGCTCAAGGACGGCAAGCACGTCGTTCTCTACTTCTATCCCAAGGACAGCACGCCCGGCTGCACCAACGAGGCCTGCGACTTCCGCGACCTGTCGCCCGACTTCCAGGACCAGGCCGTGGTCGTCGGCGTCAGCCCCGACTCGGTGGCAAGCCACGTGAAGTTCCAGACCCGGCACCAGCTCAACTTCTCGCTCTTGAGCGATCCCATGCACCAGGTGCTGACGGCCTACGGCGCCTGGGGCGAGAAGAAGCTCTACGGCAAGACCCACGTGGGCGTCATCCGCTCCACCTACGTCATCGCCCCGGACGGCACCATCCGCCAGGCGCACCGCAACGTGAAGGTGAAGGGCCACGCCCAAGCGGTCTTACAACAGCTCTAGCAAGTCACCCCACAACCCGACTTCCCGAAGACCCCCTCGAACCCGCGTGTCGAGGGGGTCTTCGGTCGATCGTAAATTTTTCGAACGAGCCCCTTGTCAACCGGCGCAGGCTTGATTAGAATTTCGGTGTTAGCACTCCTCACAGGTGAGTGCTAACACCCCCAGAGACGTTCCCCTTTTCATTGCCTCGAGGAGGTTCCCCCATGTCCACTGCTACCGCGCAGCAAATCCGCCCGCTCGGCGATCGCCTGGTCGTGAAGGTCGTCAAGGAAGAGAAGACTTCCGGCGGCATCTTCCTGCCGGACACCGCGCAGGAGAAGCCCCAGATGGGCGAAGTGATTGCCGTGGGCCCGGGCCGCATGCTCGATTCCGGCGAGCGCGCCCAGATGGAAGTCGCCAAGGGCAACAAGGTGCTGTTCGCCAAGTACGCGGGCACCGAGGTCAAGCTCGACGGCGAGAACTACCTCTTGATCGCCGAGAAGGACGTTCTCGGGATCATCGAGTAACGCGCGTTTCATCCTCAAGGAGGTTCGATAGCAATGCCCAAGCAGATTCTGTTCGACGAGCAGGCTCGCCGCGCCCTGGAGAAGGGTGTCAACGCGGTCGCGGACGCCGTCAAGGTCACCCTCGGCCCCAAGGGCCGC
>DATNQJ010000462.1:0-2488 GCA_036704085.1 Stenomitos sp. | reverse complement strand
TCCCCCCCTGCTAGGGGGGGGCGGGGGGGGAGAACGAGTCGTCGATCCCGGGTGCTCAGGCCATCGGACTGATGACCGCGTCCCCCCGGAAAGTCTCGCCATCCGAGCCCTCGATGGCCGCACGGATGTCCTCGGGGATGTGGATGGGGCGGCCCTCCCGGTTGACCACCACGTGGGCCGTCCAGCCCTCGGCGACCTGCTGCTCGCCGCGGTACACCCGGTACTCGAAGCGGAACGAGCGGCTGCGCAGTTCGGAGATGCGCGAGACGATGGTGAGCTGGTCGTCGTAGCGCACCGGGGCCAGGTACCGTGCATGCACCTCGGCCACCACCACGAAGGCCCCCTCGTCTTCCATCCGGTTGTAGTCGAAGCCGATCGCCCGCAAGTAGTCGCCGCGAGCGACCTCGAACCAGACGATGTAGTTGGCGTGGTAAGCCACGCGCTGGGCGTCGGTTTCGGCGTAGCGGACGCGCAGGGTGGTACGGACTTCGCGGGCTAGGGTCATGGGGCCTCCTCTTGGCAACGCCCCATTATACTCCCCCGGCTCACCGCTCCTACCGAACGGTGGCCTCGTAGCCCTCTTCCTCGACCGCCGCGATGAGCGCCTGCACGTCGGGGCTGCCGCCCACCTGGGCCGTGCCGGAGGCGAGATCCACCGAGACCTGTTCGGCCCCGGGCACGCCCTGGAGGGCATGCGTGACGTGCTTGACGCAGTTCTGGCAGGTCATGCCGGTGACGCTGAGGGTGACCATGGGACTTCCTCCTGTTGGCATCGTGCGCTGGAGGAGATCATGCACCCCGATGGGCGCTTTCAGCAAGCGCCCGCCCCGGAGGGAACAATTCGCACGGCCATGGAGTCGGCATGACAGAGGAAAGGACGTGTCATGCTCATATCCCTGGTGGTAGCCCTGGTGGGAACGCTTCTGATTGGCAGCGCGCGGGCGGCGCGCCGCGCCGAGGTGCCGGTGCCGGTACGGGTCCGGCGCTAGGCGCGGCGGGAGTCGGTCGGGGGTAGATCCACCATCGCGATCCGCACGGCTTTCGAACTGCTCAGGCGCAGGGTGTCTCCGGCGAGGTGCAGCTCGGGAGCCTTTTCGTCTTCTTCAGCGGGCGCTTGAGGAGCGACGTAGCAGGCGTGGCGTCCGCCGCCACCTCCCTGGTTGGAAGCTTCGTGGCCGATGATGCCGTTGGCGAAGCGGGCAAAGGCGTCGAACATGGTCTTCACCTCCTTCCACGCCTGTTATCGCCTCCGTCAAGGGGGAAAGTGCCCAAATTCACATTAAGCTTCACCTAAGCTTGGAGCCTGCCACCGGCACGAAAAAAGCGCCCCGCGGATCGTCGCGGGGCGCTGTCTCATGGGGTCGCTAGGGGTTCGGGAGCTGATGCTCCTCCTGGCCGCCCTCGGCATCCCGGCGCAACATCAGCTCCAGCTTCTCGCGGTTGCGGTCGGTGGAGCTCGTCGTGACGCCGATGAGCAAGTTGAGCGGCATGATGTTGTGGGCGACGACGTTCTCTTCCTCGTCACAGGCGTCGAACTCGAGGTAATCGTGGCCGACCCGGGTCAACCGGGCCAGGTAATAGTTGTTGGTGGGAGCGAAGTAGAGTTCGACGAGTTCGCCGTCGTCTTTGAGGCGACTGAGGCGATCGCGTAAGGTCATGGCGTCTACCTCCTTGTCAGCAGGCGTGAAGGTATCCGATCGTAGCCCTCTTATTCCCGAAACCCCGCCCAATTATCCGCCGCCGACGGCCCGCGGACCCGCAGGCGCCACCCCCCGGCCGTACCTTGTGACGCGCGGAGCCCGGGAGCCATAATCGTCGTGCCGACTCACTCCAAAGGAGGTCGCTATGCGGCGCAGGGAGTACGAATTGGAGAAGCGCATCCCGGAGATCATGGGGCCGCCTCCGGGCCCCGAGCAGCTCGCCCTGGATCAGATCGACGACTCGCACTTCGGCTGGCACCTGGAGGACCGGGGCCGGATCATCGCGTCGGATCAGGCTCCGGCCGCCTGGCAGCGGTACATGGACGAGGCCTTCTGCAAGCTGGGGCACATGCTCGGTACGGGCGTGGCGATTCCCGCCGGCCAGAAGCATCGCGCCTGATTCGCCGCCGCCTTCTCCGTACACGGGATCTTCGCCAGATCTTAACGTCACTTTTCCGTTAACGGACCGATAATCCTCCTAGATCCAGTCGATCTGGAGGAGGTCCCGTGGTTCGCTCGGTTCGCGCTTTGATTGCCGCTACCCTCGCCACCCTGATGGGTGTGGCGAGTGGCTGCGGTTTCGCGCCGACTTCGAGCGTGAGCCCGGGGGCCAACCGCCTCTCTCAGGCCAAGGAGGCCATGGCGGGCACCTACTCGACCCGCCGGGTCGTCGTCACCTACAAGTCGGGCGGCGCCGATCGCGCCAAGACCGCCATGAGCCGCATGGGCCTGCGCATGGTCAACGACATGCCGCAGCTGGGCCTGAGCGTCCTCTCCTTGCCCGCGTC
>DATNQJ010000461.1:0-3273 GCA_036704085.1 Stenomitos sp. | reverse complement strand
ACGGTGGATTCCGGCCTTCGCCGGAATGACGGGAGCGGCCAACCAATTCTGAGCGGATGCCCCACCACGCTAACCGCCGAGATCGGGCTCCGATACCAGGATGTCGTCGAGGTTCTCGCCGAGAACGTCGTTCAGGATGGCGAGCGTCCGCAGGGTCTCGGTCATGACGTCATAGCACCAGACCTTGAACGTTCCGCCCACCCACGTCTCGAAGTACAGGCTCCGCCCATCCAGCCCGAAGAGCGGGTCGAAGACCAACACCCGGTCGTTCAACGTGCCACCCAGGTTGGCATAGGGCACGGTGTCGATATGGCCGCTCTTCCGATCGAAGACCAGCAGCCGCTGCCCGATGATCGTGCAGGCGACCAGGGTCCCATCCGGGCTGATGGCCACATGCCCGAATCCGTCCCCCAGCCCCGCGAGCGCCGTACCATCCAGGGGTGCGACCTGGTAGAGTCGGGGATGCAGGACGTCGTAGAAATAGACCGCGCCGTCGATGTTCAGGATCAGGCACGTGCCGTCCCCCGACAGATCGAAATCCTTGATCACGCCACCGTAGCCCTTGCGATCGGCAAGGGCCGCGATCTCGGCGGCAAGCTTCGTGAGCTCGCGGGTCTTGGTCGAGTAGACGGGATCCGTGGGCTTGAGGACCAGCGTGCCTCTGCATGAGACATAGGCCAGGAGCTTGCCGTCACTGGAGACGACGGCCTTGGGGCCTCCCAGCGCCAGGGACCGCCCGTCGGTGGCGGCCGTGATCCGCTCCTCGGTGGCCGGATCGTAGACCAAGACCTTGGGCCCGAAGCTGAGGAGCACCTTGCCCGGCCCGAAGGCACGTGGGTTGAGCTGGACGATCGCCGCACAGTCCTTGGGCTCGTGGACCGCCTTCGACAGGGGCCCCAGTCCCGCCAGGGCGCCGTTGAGGATGAACACGTCCTGGAGCGCGGCATCCCAGAGGAAGAGACTGCCGGCCAGATCGCCGTCCCGACATGCCGTGAAGGCGAGGTAGCGATAGGGAGTGGGCGGCGCCAGCGCCACCCCGATGCCTTCCACGGGCGAGAGAGGATTGGCGGGCGGTAGACCTACGGATTGCGAAGGGGCAGGCAGCGGAGAAGCGCTTCCACAACCCGCCACGAGCAGGAAGGCCAGGGCGGCCGTCAGCCGGAAGTTCGCACGACGCATCGGTTCACCTCTCTGATCAGGGGACCGGTGCCATGCACGATCAGCCGGTCGCCCGTATACGGAAACGTCCTTGCTGCGTTCAGGCGAGTTGAGTCACACACCGAGGGGGAGCCTAACCCACGCTCGAACGATAAAAAACCGTAGCAGATACGGAACTATGGACGGTGGCATGCAATGGTGTCAATGAGCCGTTGGAGGCCTTGTCTCCTGGCTACAAGGCGCCGATGCTGGAATTCTTCTGCAGGCCATGCCTAGAGTGGCATCAGGGACGCAAGATGTGATTCATAACGTCCGATAAGGATCGCGTTAAGATAGTGGAAAGAAAAGGAGGGGGCGTGCGACGTCTCGGAGCCTTGATTCTGCTCGGCGTGCTGTTGGGGGGCTGCGGTACCCCCGGGCAGGGCCTCTCCTCCTCGGAGTCCAAGTCCTTGCAGGCCGAGCGGGACATCATCTCGCGGGTCTCGGGCGACTCCCCCAACTTTGCCCAGATGAGCAACGGGACGCTCATGACCGTCGTCTCGCGCGACTTCGGGCGAGGCTCCAAGCCAGGGGCCTTGGTCGAGCTGTATTACCCCCTCTATGCCCGTGACAACCTGTGGGACTCCTACGTCGGAGTGACGGCCCAGGGCAAGCTCAGGTGGGCCCATGATCTGCGCCTGGTGCGCCAGGCCCTGGTGCCGGATACGGGCATCGCGGTCTCGACCTTCGAGGGACCGGGGTACCGCCTGACGATCTCGGACCTGGTCCGGCCGGGCCGCAATGCCCACGTGCGCCATCTGAGCGTCACCAACACCTCCGCTCAGCCGCTGACCGAGCTGGCCGCCACCTGTTATGCCTTCTTCACCCTGAACAACCTGCCGGGGGGCGATCGCCTCCACTACGATCGTTCTTCAGGAGCCTTGCTGCAGACCAACAAGGGCATCTCCGTGGCGCTGGCCTCCGATCGCACGACCGGGGCCTGGCAGTGCGGCAATGCGAACCAGCCCCTGGGCTCCAAGCAGGACGCGAGGCTCGCGGCCGAGCAGGGACGCCTGAAGGGGAGCGACGCGGCCGAGACGGCCGTCACCGGCGTCAACGGGGCCATCCAGCAGCCGCTTCCAGACCTCGCTCCGGGGGCGACGGTCGAGCTCACCTATGCCATCGGTGTGGGATCGGCCGAGGGGGAGGCCCTCTCGGAGGCCCGTTCGGCCTTGCAGACCGGCTGGCCGGCCTTGACCGATGAGGAGGCCGCGCGCTGGTCGTCCGTGCTGTCCGCTGCTCGTACTCCTGACATGCCGGCCAAGGAGCGGGCGGTCTATCGCCGGGCGGTCATCGCCCTCACGCAGCACGAGGCCCTGAACGGCGCGACCATCGCCGCGCCCACCAACCTGACCCCGGCCTATCGCCTGGCCTGGGTGCGGGATGGGGCCATCAACGCCCTGACCATGCTGGACCTCGGCTTCGAGGGCCAGGCCAAGCACTTCTTCGAGTTCATCGAGCGGATGCAAAAGCCGTCGGGCGGCTGGGCAATCAACTTCTTCCCGGATGGCTCGAGCCCGCTATGGGATTTCGGGACCAACGGCAACGAGCATGACGAGGTGGGCACCTTTGTCTGGGGCGTCGAGCGCGTCTACCAGAAGACGGGCGACCAGGGCTGGCTCGCCGCCCGCTACCCGGCGGTGCAGAAGGCCTGTTCGTTCCTCATCAGCCAGCAGGAGCCCTCGGGTCTGTTGAGCCGCTGCCGGGATCTCTGGGAGCTGAGCACGGACGGGACGTGGACCTACACCAACGCGGCCGGCTGGGCGGGCCTGACGGCGGGTGCGGCGATCGCCGAGCGCCTGGGCCATCCCGCCGAGGCGGCGACGTACCGGGCAGCGGCCGACAGGCTGCACCGGGCCATGGAGACGCAGCTGGTCGCCGACGGATCGTTCGCCCGGGGTCTGCGCAAGCGGGGGCTCGATAGGACGAGCGAGGTGGCGAACCTGGCCCTGGGGTCGCAGTGGTTCGGGGCGTTCCCGGAGACGGATCCGCGCATGCGGGCGACGGCCGATTGGATTGCCACGCGTCTGGTGACCCCAATGGGGGGGATCAAGCGGTACGAGGGGGACACGTACT
>DATNQJ010000460.1:0-7278 GCA_036704085.1 Stenomitos sp. | reverse complement strand
GCGAGCATTTTCAACTAAGCTTTACCGGAAAATAAGAAACCTTCGCGCCCGATCTCCCCATAAGCAATTTACAGCTAGTTAACGCTTTGAGGGGGACACGACATGACGCTCATCACCCAGAACGCCAGCCGCATCAGCAAGGACATGGTCCGCGCTCTGGCCGAGCATGGCGCCCAGGTCAAGGGTCAGGTCCGCGAGGTCGCCGACAAGGCCGCCACCTCCCTCGACAAGCTCGTGCTGAGCAGCGCCACCCGCGCCAACAAGGTCACCTACCACGTGGGCGCCGAGGAAACCTTCAAGGCGATCATGGGCTCGCTCGACAAGGCCGAGAAGTCCTTCCACATCGAGACCTTCATCTGGCACGACGACGAATCGGGCCGCCAGCTCGCCGAGGCCCTGGTCAACAAGGTGAAGACCGCCAAGGATGCGGGCAAGACCTTCGATGCCAAGGTGCTCATCGACTCGATCGGCCTCAAGAGCGGCTACGGCACCGACGACAAGAAGATCGTCGAGTTCCTCAACCAGAACGGCGTCGAGGCCCGCATCTTCAACCCCAAGAAGGTCAACGTCGAGGCCAAGGGCATGCTTCCCCTGACCCACCGCAAGCTTTACATCGCCGATGGCCAGCGCTACCAGATCGGCGGGCGCAACGTCGGAGACGAGTACTTCAAGAGCCAGTATCACACCAAGTGGGGCGACGAGAAGTCGCTGGCCAACTCGTACCACGACTTCGCGATGACGGTCGAAGGCGAAGAGACCGGCCGCGTGCAGGGCGAGTTCTTCAAGAACTGGAAGAATGCCGGCGGCACCGTTCCCGAGACCCTCCCCGTGGCCAAGGCCCCGGCCGATGCCCACACCCGCATCCAGACCTTCGTCACCGACCCCCTGACCGGCGAGCAGGGCCTCAAGGAAGCCCACCTCAAGGCGATCGCCAATGCCAAGCGCGAGATCAACGTCATCAGCCCCTACTTCGCCGACGACGACTTCGTCAACGCCCTCATCTCGGCCAAGCAGAAGAACACCGAGACCCGCGCCAAGCTCCTTGCCCAGGCCACCAACAAGTACGAGCGCCATGCGGTCGACCAGGCCGTCCCCGAGCTCAAGGTCCGGGCGCTGATGCCCATTTCGGGCGAGAAGGGCAAGGACCTGAACTACCAGATCGACATGGAGACCGCCCGCCAGCTCCTGGATGCCGGCATCGAGGTTCGCCTCTCGAAGGGCGGCGTCGAGGGCGGCAAGGCCATCGAGCGCTTCAGCCACTTCAAGGGCATGACCATCGACGGCGAGCTGCTCTCGGTCGGCTCGGCCAACGCCGACTACCGGACCTACAACACCAACCACGAGATCGTGAACCTCGTCGCCGACCGCGAGAAGGTCGCCGAATTCAACCAGAAGGTCACCAAGCCCGACTGGGAGGCCGCCATGCCCATCACCCAGGACTGGATCAAGAAGAACTCGACCTGGACCGAGCGTGCCTTCCGCAAGGTCGCCGAAGCCCTCGACTTCCTGTACTAGGCCTCCCGCCATACCCTCCCCCACCCCCCGTGGACCGAACGGTCCACGGGGGAAGCCTTTGAAGGGTGAGGCCGGGGCGTCGGACGCCCCCCAAATAGGGATGATTGTCCCGTCCCGCCTTGATTTCAGGTGATTAGGCCGCCAACAATCGAGGTATAGATAGACCTAGCGGGGGCGCGGCCCCCTCCTCTGGGTCAGGAGCTCCGTCCATGTCGATCGCCGCTAAAGGGTGGAGCCACCTGGCTCTGATCGGACTTTCACTGGCACTGCTCGCATGCAGCGAGGAGGGCCCCACGACCTCGGGGGGAAGCCACCTCGGCAAGCCCAGCCCGACTCCAACTGCCGAAAGCAGCGCCACCCCGACACCGTCGGCCGCTCCATCGCCGACGCCGACGCCGAGTCCCACCGTCACCGGACTGATGATCGTCCCGTCCAACGTGATGCTGAGCAGCGATCCGTCCGCCCTTCCCTCGAGCCGCGCGATCAACCTCGCGGCCGTCGCGGTCCTGAGCAACAACCAGCAGGTCTCGGCCACCGTCCTCTGGTCCGTCTCTCCGCCGGGCCTGGTGTCGATCAACAACGCCGGGTACGTGAGCGCCATCGACAATGCCCCCTCCGGGACGGCAACCGTCAAGGCAACCTCCGGGGCCCTCCAGGCGACGGCCATCGTGCAGGTGACGGGCAAGCCCATCACCGTCGACTCCGTCAGCCTGTCGAGCACCGGCCTCACGCTCTATGCTCCGGCGGCCGATGGCCTCAACACCGCGGGCCTCGTAACCACCGCCCAGCTCTCCGCCGAGGTCACCATGAGCGACCTCAGCACCAGCAGCGCCGTGACCTGGACCAGCTCGAACGACGAGGTGGCGACCATCAGCCCGAGCGGACTGGTGACGACCGTGGGCGCGGGGACGGCGACCCTGACGGCCCATGCCACCCAGGACTCGTCCAAGACCGCGACCTGTCCGATCACCGTCAAGGCCCAGGGCCTCGTCGACGTGACCGTGGAGTAGGACCATGCGAAAGTCACTCGTTGCAGGACTCGGGGTCGCGATCGTGGCGGGTTGCCATGCACCCCTGATGCCGGGCCCCGCCCCCTTGGCGCCGGCCGCAGGCCTCCCCACTGGCTCAGTGAGCACGGCCGCGGACCAGGGCCGGGTCGCCGTCACGATCCAGTGGCCCTATCGGACCCAGGTCATCCCCACCAGCACGGAGCGGCTGCGGTTCACCCTGTCGGGTCCCGCCAGCAAGACGCTCGATCTCGACCGCCCGTATGGCGCGGCCCCGATCAGCACGGCCTCCCTCCAGGTGGATGTCGGGACGGGCTACACGCTCGCCGTGGCGGCGTACGCCAAGCAGTCGCCCAGCGACTTCGAACCATCCAAGCTCGTGGCCTCCGGTCAGAGCGACCCCTTCGACGTCCTTGTCAACAAAGTCTCCGGCGTGCGCGTGGCGCTCACTCCGAACTACGTGCCGAGCATCACGGGCTTCACGCCAACCAACGGCGGGCCGGGCTCTTATGTGAGCGTCTTCGGAACGGGCTTCGGCGCCACGAGCCAGGAGCTGATTTTCCGCTTCGGGGGCACCCCCGCCTCGAACGTCTACCAGTACGGTGACGGCACGGCCTCTGTCCGAGTCCCCGACGGTGCGACCAGCAGCGCCCTCGTGCCCGTCGTGGACGGCGTGCCGGGGCTCGCCAGCGGGTCCTTCACCGTGCTGTCGTCACTCGGGATCACACCGAGCACCCAATCGGTAGCCTCAGGCAACTCGTACGTCTTCACGGCCGAGGCAACGTCGAGCGAGGGCTCGCCCTTCGTCAATCCCGCCGTGGTCTGGGCCCTCAGCACGGACTCCGTCGGGACCATCGCTCAGGACGGGGAGTTCACCGCCATCGGGACGGGCACGGTGGAGCTCCAGATCTGGTCGGGTAACCTCCTCGCCACGGCCTCGGTGACGGTGCCCTAGAGGGTGTACGGGAAGAGCTCCACCCACAACAATCCGTTCGTGCTGAGCCTGTCGAAGTACGAACGGTTCCTCCCGTGCATGATCCCCCGTTGGGTCAGCCAGGCTTGGCGATCTCAGCCGTTCACCCCCTTACACCCTCTAGGCGCCGGCACCCAACGCCCCTATGAAACAACCCGCCTCCAGGGGAGGCGGGTTGCGTCGCTCGAGCGATCGAAGTTACTGGTAAAGCTTGCCGTTGAGCTTGATGTAGCCGCCCTCGCCCCCCTTGGGGTTGTGGTGCGTCCAGTGGATGATGTCGTAGGGCTGCTGCCGGATGAACTCGCCCTTGATCTCGATGGCATCGCCCACCTTGAGGGGCACGTACGGCGCGAGGTCGGTGTTGTGCGCGCACTGAACCGTGTGGGTGGTCCCGTCGGCATACTGGGCGGTGAAGCGGAAGAGCTGGTGCTTCAGGCCCTGGGTGTCGTCCGGCAAGAGCACCGTGACGGTCCCACGCAGGGTCGTGAAGGTCAGAACCCGGGAGTTCGGGTTATCGAGCGCATCCAGCTGCGTTGCGGCGGTCGAGGTGGTGCTCAACGCGCGGCTGGCCGGCGAAACGCCACAGCCGGCGAGCATGGTCAGGGCGAGCGCGCCGCTGACGAGGACCATAACGGGGTTTCGGTGAAGTCTCATGGCATCCTTTCTGAGCCTTACTCGGTTATCCCACGGTTCAAGGTTTCAAGTTATCTGAAGGCCAATTAAAGGTCAGGTTAAGCAACCTGGCCACAGCATACCTCCCGATCGCCCTCCAAGCAAGTGATGGAGCGATTATGCGGGATTAAGAAATCATTAAAAGGCTATTAGCTATTCAACAAGGTGGACTAGCTCCCGTAGGAGCGCTTCAGGAGCTGGGGCGAACCCTCGTGGATGGACCAGAAGGTGTAGTCACGCCCCGGGAAGAGGCCGAGATACGGGCGGGCGCTGGAAAAGGTCGTCTTGTTGCTGCCGGTGTAGCAGACGGCTTCCTTCTCGGTGAAGACCCAGAGCCGCTGCTGGTAGTCGCTAGCGACGGAGACGACGTGGCCCGTGCCCGTGAAGCTCGGGTAGGGCGTGGTGAACGTATGGGTCTGGGGGTTGACCTTGATCAGCGTGGTCCGGAGGTCGGGCTCCTGCTTGACGACATACACGTCCCCGACGGCCGTCAGGGTGAAGGCCCGGATCTCACCCGGTACGCCCGACAGATCGACCTCGTCCGCAGCGAGGCTCAGGGTCGGGTTGTGCGCGTCGTAGACCGAGGCCGCGTAGAAGGCCTGAGGGGTCGCGATCCACATGATGTCGAGTTCCGAGCCGGTGAAGGCGTGATGGAAGCCGATGAACCGGAAGGGCTTGCCCGTGACCTGCCCGGTGCTCACCACGCGCCCGGTGGGATCCGCCACGACGACCTTGCCGCTGTCGTCCCCTGTCACTCCGATCCAGGCCTTGCGGCCCGAGCCGTCGGTATCCAGGCCGAGGGCGGCCGGCGCCGGCCCCACGTCGACCGAGCCCAGGAAGTTGCCCCACTCGTCGTAACGGGCCACCCGGGTGCCGTCCGAGCGCAGGTTGCCCACCCAGACGACCGGGGAGGCGGCGGAGTTGTCGACGGCGATCTGGCCGGGGACGAAGCGATCGCGCAGGAGGCTGGTGGTCGGTCGGCTGTAGGTCCAGTTCGGCCGGGCGGCCTCGAAGCGCATGATCGAGTTGGAGGCCGGGCAGCTCACCCACAGGAACTGCGAGCCATCCATCTCCACCCAGTAGGGCGTCGAGTCGGTCTCGACCTCCTTCATGACCGACAGGGTCGTGGTGCCCGAGAGATCGACGCTGGTGGGCGTGGGCTTGGGGATGGGGGTGTAGACAGGATCGGGGGTCGTCGGCGCAGGCGAGGTGCCCGGCGCCGGGCTCTCCGAGACGGGCAAGGTGGCGGTCGGATCGTCGCTCACGCCCTCGTCGTGCGCCAGACGGCTCAACAGGGCCTCGATGCGGCTCTTGATGATCAGGTGGCTGGACAGGAAGGTGTCCGTGCCCGCCGAGACGCCCTCCGGCGTGAGGGCGGGCACGTCGGCATCGGTCATCATGCTGCGGGCCTGGGCCGCGATCTCGTCGAATTCGGGCTGTTGCAGGGTCGACAGCTTGAGGCGGGTGCGTCCCAGGCGGTTGGCGACCATGGTGCTCGCGGCCGTGAGCACGGTGGTGGTGGCGCTGCCCGCCTTGACGCGGAGGAAGGCCATCACGCGCGACGTCTCGGAGAAGGTGGCGACCGCCAGGTACAGGCCCTCGGGCACCTCCTGCTGGAAGGCGAACTGCCCAGCCCCGTCCACCCGGGCCTCCGTGAGACCCGACAGGCCCTGGCCGTCGCGGGTGACCAGGCGAACGGTGGCGCCCACGCCGGGCTTCTCGACCAGGGAGGCCGCCTCCTGCGTCCGGTAGCCGACGAGGATCTGCTTGGCCGGAACGAACACGGTGCCCTGCACGCGCGCCGTCGCCGCCCGCTGGATCGCCGCGGGCGTGAACAACTGACAGGCGCTCATGAGGCCCATGGCCATGAGGGCGATCGCTCCACTCCAGCGGTTCGTCATGCTGCCTCCATGCCCGTAATATACCCCGCCGATACCTTGCCTGACGGTCCCAAGCGGGTTACGCTGACGGAATGAACGGCATCCCGGCCATCGAAACCGAGCATCTGACCCGCCGCTTCGACGCCTTCACGGCCGTCGAGGACCTGACGCTCACGGTCCGGCCGGGAGAGGTCTTCGGCTTCCTGGGCCCCAACGGCGCCGGCAAGACGACGGTGATGCGCATGCTCTCCGCCCTCATCCGACCCACCGACGGCGTGGCCCGGGTGCTCGGGCACGACGTGGTCACCGAGGGCGAGGCCATCCGCCGCAAGATAGGCCTTTTGACCGAGACCCCGGGCCTTTATCGCAAGCTCTCCGCCGAAGAGAACCTCCGCTACTACGCCCGACTCTACGGCGTGCAGAACGTCTCCCAGGCCATCGAGCGCTATCTGCGGCTGCTCGGCCTCTACGAGCGGCGGCATGATCCGGTCGGCAGCTTCTCCAAGGGCATGCGCCAGAAGATCGCCATCGCGCGCGCCCTCATCCACGACCCGCAGCTGGTGTACCTGGACGAGCCCACCTCGGGCCTCGACCCGGAGGCCGCCCGGCTGGTCCTCGACTTCGTCCTGGAGCTGCGGGCTCAGGGGCGCACGGTCTTCCTGTGCACCCACCTCCTCGACGAGGCCGAGCGGCTCTGTGACCGGGTGGGGGTGTTCAAGCGCCGCCTCATCGCCGTGGACACTCCGGCCCGACTGCGCTCCACCCGCTTCGGCAGCCGGACGGTCATCGACCTGGTCCGGCGCGACGATCGTCTCCTGCAAGCCCTGTCGGGCCTACCCTTCATCCAGGGCCTGCTGTGGCGCAACCACGAGCTGGTGGTGATCCTCAGCAGTCCCGAGGAGCAGAACCCGGTGGTGATCCGAACCCTGGTCGAGGCCGGGGCCGAGATCCGCTTCGTGCGCGAGGAGAAGGCCTCGCTCGAGCAGGTCTACCTATCCTTGACGGGGAGCCTTCGCCTTGAGTAGCCGTCTTTCCCGCGCAGGCATCGTCGTCGACAAGGAGTTGCGCGATCTGGTGCGCAACCCGGGCCTCATGGCCACCATGCTGGTGCCGGCCCTCCTGCTGACGACCATGGCCATCCTCGCCCTCTATGCGGCCGGACTGTCGGCAGCGAGCGCCCACGGCGCTCCTCTCAAGCACGTGATGCTGCCGGCCTTGCTCGCGGGCGCGA
>DATNQJ010000459.1:0-11293 GCA_036704085.1 Stenomitos sp. | reverse complement strand
GACCGTGATTGGGGATGCAGTGAATACGGCCGCGCGCCTCGAAGCCCTCAACAAGGACTTCCATACCGACTCGATCCTGTCGGGCACGACCTATGCCATGCTGGCCGGTCGTGCGGTCGTGCGGGATCTGGGGAAGGTGGCGATCAAGGGCCGCCGGGAGCCCGTCCATGCCTATGCCCTCGTCGGCTGGTCCGAGGAGGGGGCATGACCCCGCCCCTGGCTCTGGAATGGCTCGACTTCTGGCGCGACCTGGTGGTGATCTCCTCGGGGGCGGCGGTCTTCGTCTACCTCTTCAAGCTCCTGCAGCCCAGCCACGAGATCGATCGGATCGCCTACCTGGCACTGGTCACGGCCACCGTCGCCACCCTCGCAGGCCTGGCGATCGGGCTGACCACCCTCCATGCCCTTCCCCTGTGGGCCCTGGTGAGCATTCCGGCGCTCGCGATCTTCTTCACCCTGGAGCTGGAGTTCGCCACCCGGATCATGGGACTCACCAGCGCCCTAACGGTGGTCCTCGGCACCCTCTTGTTGCGCCCGTGCCCGCCCATGCCGCTGGTGGGGGCCAATCTGTGGCCCGTCCTGACGGCGACCGGGGCCCTTTCGGCGGCGGGCCTGCTCCTCTCGGCCTCCGGAGTGATCATCCTGTTCCTGGTGTTTCGGTTCGGGTCGGCCCTGACGGCCCGCAAGACCAGTCGATTCTTCGCCATCAATCCGACGGTGATGGCCGAGCTGGCCTTCCGGCAGGTGGCATGGGCCATCCCGCTGCAGCTCTTCGCCTTTACGGCCGGGGTGCTCGCCTTTTCCTTGCACCGGTTGCAACTGGTGCCGCTCGTGACCCTCGCGGTGGCTCCCTGCCTGAGTCTGGGCTACGCGATCTGGTGTCGGCGGAGCTACGAGCCCGGGTTCAAGCCGATCCTGCTGCTCGTCTGCCTGGCCGCGGCGATCGCCACCTTGCGCCTACTTTCCCTTTGCTAGTCGGGAACCTCTACCAAGTTTCGGGGGTCTATCCCCATGGTAAGATACTCTGTGTTTGGCCCGTGAAAGGCTCTCGAAGAGCGTATTTGGAGACTGTGGATGTCCTGGTTTGAGTTCGGAAAACGTCCCTCGAAGCCGAAGTCCCGCACCCGCGAGACGATCGAGACTTTCGCGATCGCCCTGGTGCTGGCCTTGGGGGTCCGCGCGACCGTGGCCGAAGCCCGTTACATCCCCTCCGAGTCGATGCTGCCGACCCTCGAAGTGGGCGATCGCCTGATCGTCGAGAAGATCTCCTACCACTTCGAGCACCCGCAGCACGGCGACATCATCGTCTTCAACCCGCCTCCGACCGCGGGCTTCCGCGAGAACAACGCCTTCATCAAGCGAGTGATCGGCCTGCCTGGCGATCGCCTGGCCGTCCGTGACGGCAAGGTCTATCGTAACGGCCAGCCGCTGCAGGAGTCCTACATCAAGGAGGCTCCGGATTACCGCATGCCCGATCCCGAGAACCCCGGCGCCTACTTCCATGATGGGCGCGAGGTGGTGGTGCCCGAGGGCAGCCTCTTCGTGATGGGCGACAACCGCAACAACTCGGCGGACAGCCACGTCTGGGGCTTCCTCCCCATCAAGAACATCATCGGGAAAGCGGTGGTCCGGTTCTGGCCGCCCACCCGCGTCGGTCTCCCCGGCTAGTTCCTTTCCGGAGGTCCGGTGCAGGCCCTCATCGTCCCCTTCTTGGCCCTCGTGCTTGCCTGCTTTCTGAGCGGGCCCGCTGCGGCGCAGGTGCCCCTCATGCGGGTGGGCGTGTCCGAGGGCGTGACGAAAGCGGTGGTGGCCACCTCGGTGTCGGGAGTCATCCTGGATGCCGGAGGCCGGACCGTGGGGACGACTCAGGGCATGGAGGGCTGGGAGGCCCACCGCGAGGCCGGAGGAATCGGCCTGTTCGGTCGGGGTGGGCGCCTCGTCGTCGCGGGCCCGTGGGTGCGGTTCGTGCCCCGTCCGGGCTCCGGCGAGATCGGCCTGGCCTTCGGAGGCGGCCGCTGGTACCGCGGCGAGATCGAGGTGCGCTCCGCCGGGTCCCGGCTGACGGTGATCAACCGCGTGCCGCTGGAGCAGTATCTCTACGGGGTGGTCCCCGCCGAGATGAACCCGCGCTGGTCCCTGGAGGCCCTCAAGGCACAGGCCGTCGCGGCCCGCACCTATGCCCTGGCCAAGCTGGGCCAGTTCAATGCGCGCGGCTTCGACCTGAAGCCGACCACCGAGAACCAGGTCTACCGCGGGGCCGGGGTCGAGACCTCCACGAGCAACATGGCCGTCGATCAGACCCTGGGTCAGGTCCTCACCCGCAACGGCCACGTGATCGCGGCCTACTTCCATTCCAGCTCGGGCGGCTACACCGAGACCAGCGCGGCGGTGTGGGGCGAGCCCCGTCCCTACCTGCAGGCCGTTCCGGACTACGATCAGCAGAGCCCCCGCTACCTGTGGCAGAAGAACGTGCCGTCCGCCTCCGTCCGCTCGGGCTTGGCTCGCGAGGGCCTCGCCATCGGCGATCCCGTGCGCTTCGAGGTGCTGGAGCGCAGCTACTCGGGCCGGGTGCACCGCATCCGGGTCATCGGCACCGGGGGCGAGCGGGTCGTCTCGGGTGACGTCGTGCGCCGGGCGGCGGGTCTCTACTCGACCCTCTTCAACGTGATCGGCTATGGCGGCTCCGGGGGCCGGCCGGCGGCCTTCGCCTTTGCCGGGCGCGGCCACGGGCACGGGCTCGGCCTCTCCCAGTGGGGGGCCAAGGCTCTCGGGGAGCGCGGCTACACGTATCAGCAGATTCTGGCATACTATTACCCGACCACGCAGCTATCCAGCATCGGGGGCGGGGACACGCCGTGACATGGCAGGCCATCCAACACTATGCCGTCTACGCGGCCGAATGGGCCGCCCTGATCCTGGCGTGGCGTCAGTTCAACCGCGTACGCCCCGGTAAGCACCTGCCGTCCGGCTACGTGATGATCGTGGCCCTTCTGATGGTCCTACAGCTATACGGGGAAGCATGGCGTCATTGAAACTATCCGATTACGACTTCCACCTGCCGGAGGAGCGCATCGCGCAGACCCCGGCCGAGCGCCGCGACGAGAGCCGGCTCATGGTCATTCGCCGATCCACCGGCGAGCGTGAGCACCGCCGCTTCGCCGACCTGGTGGACTACCTGGCGCCCGGGGATCTCCTGGTCCTCAACGACACCAAGGTCATTCCCGCGCGCCTGTACGGCACCCGGGCCACCGGTGCCCGGATCGAGGTCCTCTTGCTCGAGGAGGTGGAGCGCGATCGCTGGCTCGCCCTGGTGCGTCCCGGTCGCAAGGCCCCCGAGGGAACGGTCGTTCGCTTCGACGAGGGCTTCGAGGGCACCATCGTCGGCGTGCGCCCGGATGGCTCGCGCCTGGTCCAGCTGCATGCCGCGGACATGACGGTGCGCGAGGCGCTCGCCCGCTACGGCGAGCTGCCGCTGCCGCCCTACATCGCAGCACGCCCGGAGGACGCCGACCGCTACCAGACGGTCTATGCCCGCGAGGAAGGAGCCGTGGCGGCTCCCACCGCGGGGCTGCACTTCACCCCGGAGCTGCTCGACACCCTGCGCGCGCGGGGGGTGGAGACGACGACCGTCACCCTGCACACGGGGCTCGGGACCTTCAAGCCCGTGAGCGTGGAGGACGTGACGACCCACGAGATGCATGCCGAGCGCTTCCGGCTCACGGAGGAGACGGTGGAGGCCGTGCGCCGCACCAAGGAGCGGGGCGGTCGCGTGGTCGCCGTCGGCACCACGGCCGTGCGCACCCTCGAGCACTCCGCCCAGTCGGGCGTGCTCGCGCCGGGCTCGGGTGAGACCCGCATCTTCATCTACCCCGGCTACCGCTTCCGGGTGGTCGACGCCCTCATCACGAACTTCCACCTGCCCAAGTCGACCCTCCTCATGCTCGTCTCGGCCTTCGCGGACCAGACTCCGCCCGCCGGCATGACGGGGCGCGAGCTGATGCTCGCGAGTTACCTGGAAGCCATCGAGCAGGAGTATCGCTTCTACTCGTTCGGCGACGCCACCCTCATGCTCTGAGCCCGCAGGGGGCTCCCTTGACCTGATCGAACAGGCGGCCTATACTGACGCCTACGCTCTTGACGGGAGAAGTCCGGTGAAAGTCCGGCGCTGTCGCGCAACGGTAAGGGGTTCGCCTCAAGCCCGATCGCCCGTCCCAGAGTTGGTGCACTACGCTCTTCGCGGCAAAGAGCCAGCACGGACCGGGGACTCCCCCTTTCCGCCTGTTGCTTTTTGCCCTCTGCCAAGAGGGCTTTTTTCATGCGCATTCGCCCGTTCGTCGCGGCGCTGCTGGTCGGTCTGCTCCCCACGCCCGTGCGGGCGGCCGAGGTCATCGAGCTCCAACCCCTGGTCATCCGGGGCGCACGTCCCCAGCTCCCGGACGCTCCCCAGGACGTCACCCGGGTGGGGCGGGAGGCCCTGCGCGCCACCGGCGCCCATGACCTCTCCCAGCTCCTCGACGTCCTTCCCTCTTTCTCCGTCCGACGCATGGGGGCCCTCGGCCAGCTCTCCACGGCCACCCTCCGCGGCTCACTGGGCGAGGGCATCCTCGTCCTCAAGGACGGGGTCAAGCTCAACAGCCCGGTGCTGGGTGGGGTCGACCTCTCCACCATTTCCCTGGTCGGCGTCGAGGAGGTCCAGATCCTCAAGGGCGCCGCCTCCGGCCTGTACGGCTCCGAGGCGGTCGGCGGGGTCATCCACCTCAAGACAGCCAAGACGCCTCAGAGTCGCCTGGAGGCTGGCCTGGGAAGCTGGGGACAGCGTTACCTCCAGCTCGAGACGGGGCTCGCGCAGGAGACCTCGGCCGTCACCGTCGGGGTGCGCCAGACGCTTGCGGACAACGACTACCCCTATTACTACCGGGATGCGGAGGCCGCGCGCCTCAACTCCGGCCTCAACGGTCTCGATGTCTCGCTCGGTGCCCGGCAGACCTGGGGCTACGACACCCTGAACGTGGCCCTGAGCCTCACCAACCAGGACAAGGGGATCCCCGGCCCGGTGAACTACCCCTCGCCCCTGGCGCACCAGCACGACCTGGACATGCTGGGGAGCGTCTCCTGGAGCCAGTGGTTCCAGGACGGGCCGCACCAGACCACGAGCCTCTCGCACCGCCGTAGCAGCCTGCAATACACCGATCCGGGCGCCGTCTTCGGACCCGGGTCCGACACCCTCTTGGACAGCACCGACCTGCAAACCACGGCGGAGTGGGAGCTGGGACCCCACCTCGTGACGTGGGGCGGCGGCGCCTCCGTCGACGGTCTCACGAGCACCAGCCTCGGCCCCCAGTCGCGGACGGTTCTGACCACCTTCGCCCATGAGACGTGGTATGCCACCGAGGCCCTCTCGCTCTTCGGAGACCTGAGGCTCGACCACCACTCCACCTTCGGCTTCAACGCCAGTCCGAGGATCGGGGCCAACTATCGCCTGTCCGATCGGCAACGACTCTGGACGTCCGTCGGTCAGTCCTATCGGGCGCCGACCTTCAACGACCTCTACTGGCCCTCCAGTTCACAGTCGGCGGGAAACCCCTCGCTGCTGCCCGAGCACACCAATGGGGCGGAACTCGGGGCGGAGGCCTACCTCACGGAGTGGTTCCTGGTGGAGAGCTCCCTGTTCCTGAACCAGGGCACCAACACCATCATGTGGCTGCCCGACGCGCAGGGCGCCTGGAGACCCCAGAACATCGGTCAGACCGAGTCCCGGGGGATCGACTTCAAGGCGACATGCCACGCGGGCGAGGCCTTGACCCTCGAAGGCGGCGGGACATGGCTCACGGCCGTGGATCGCGCGGTCTCGGGGGCAACAGCGGGCAAGGCGCTCCTGTACCGTCCCGACTGGGTGCTGCGGGCATCGGCTACCTATCGTCCGCTGCCCCCCTGGTCAGTGGGCCTGGCCTGGGACTACACGGGCCAGCGCTACACCACTGCCCAGAACACGGAGTCCCTGCCGCCCTTCGCGTTGTGGTCCGCCCAGCTGGCCTACGACCTCACGGGCAAGGACCGCTTGCTTCTCAAGGGTGACAACCTCACCAACACCTATTACCAGCTTCAGCCTTACTACCCCATGCCCGGGCGGACCTTTCTCGCCTCGTGGGCACACACCTTCTAGGAGACCCCATGCGCCATCTTCCCCTGTTTCTCGCCCTGACGCTCACCCTCGGGGGCTGCGACTTGCTGAACACGGTTCCCAAGCCGCCCACGGACACGACCTCCGGCCAATCGCCCACCACCAATGTCGCCACCGACTCGGTGCGGCCCACGACGACCTACATGTACGTCTTCAACGGCCTCGGCAAGACCATCGACGAGATCAACCTCAAGACCATGACGGTCACCAAGGGGATCCTCTCGACCGGCCTCTACCCCAACCAGTTCGTGACCGAGGGAGCCACCACCTACCTGGTGAACTCGGGGGATGCCAATCTCTTCAAGCTGGACCTGCATGCCCGTGCCAAGCTCGACACGATTAACTTGACGACCGGCTCCAATCCCATGTCCTTGACGCTGCTTGGCTCCAACCAGGGGTTGGTCACCAACAACATGACCAACTACGTCTCTTGGATCGACCTGGCGACCAAGACTCAGGAGGCGACCGAGAGTATTCGGGGGGCCGCCGGGGGTGGGGCGGCGATCGCCAACGGAAAGGCCTATGTGCCGTCCGTCGAGGCGGACTACAGCAACTGGCCGACCATCGGCTACGCCTTCTCCGGCATCCAGGTCTACGACCTGGCGACCCGGAAGTTGCTCAAGACCATTGCCCTGGCGGATGATGCGTTGTCCTCCTACTACCTGACCACCGACATCGGGACCGACCCGAACGGCAAGGTGGAGGTGGCCACCAAGACGGGCGTCGTGGTCATCGATCCGACGACGGACACGGTCTCGCAGACCATCCAGGTGGGGGCTCCGACGAACAACCTGCAGTTCGTGAGCGCGACCAAGGCCTATGCGTCGGCCGCGCAGGGCATGGTGTCGTTCAACCCGACCACCGGTGCGATCCTCCGGGGCACGGACAACACGATCAATTCCGGCGGAGGCAGCTTCAAGATCTTCGGGAAGGCGGCCTACGTCGCGAACTTCGCCTCGGACTCGATCCGGGTCATCGATCTGGAGACCGAGCAGGCGTCCGGTTCGGATCTGTTGGTGGGAGATGGCCCACAAGACCTGACCTTCATTACCGTTGCGGATTAAGCTGGAGCGTGCATGCTTGTCTCCACCGGTCTCGGGCGCTATAATTTAACCAGGGAAATTGTTTGGATGCCGCCAGTTCGCTGGTCTAGGAGGTAGATATCATGGTCAATTCGACCCCCGAGGTCACGCTGAAGCTCACGGTGACGCCGGACGCCACCGCCAAGCTCAAGGAGGCGCTCTCCGCCCAGACTCGGACGGACCTGGCGCTGCGCGTGTACGTCAAGCCCGGCGGTTGCAGCGGCTTCAGCTACGGCATGGGTCTCGACGAGGCCAAGCCCGGTGACGTCCACCTGGAAGTCGAGGGTCTCAAGGTCGTGGTCGATCCGTTCAGCGCCCAGTACCTGGATGGCGCCGAGGTCGGCTACAAGAACGAGATGATGGGTGGTGGGTTCACCATCTCCAACCCCACTGCGGCTTCGAGCTGCGGTTGCGGCACGTCCTTCCGTCCGAAGGACGAAGAGGGCCACGGTCACAGCCATGGTGGCGGTGGTTGCGGTGGTGGCGGCTGCGGCTGCAGCCACTAACCCAGGAGCTTCGAGCCCAGGCCTTTCGGCCTGGGCTTTTTTCGTGGGTCTCAGGAGGAGGTTACTCCTCGTCCTTGGGCGGCTCCTTGCCCGTCACCAAATCCTGCAACATGCTGCCCACCTCCTGGAAGGAGCTCATCATGTTCTGCAACAGCGCCGCGTAATCCTGATCCGCCCCCACGCCCGGCTGCTCCATGAGGCTCGCCACCGTGGAGGTCATCGACCCGAACTCGCTGACCGCGGGCGTCATCGGATGACTGGGCAGCTTCCCGTCGATCTCGGGCATGTGGTACCGGTACGTGCCCCAGTGATTCAGCCGGATGTCGAAGTCGCAGTAGACCTCGAACCCCTTGTCCCGGGCCCGCTGACAGAAGGCAAAGTCCTCGGAGAGGAAGGCCCGGCGCCCATCCTCGCGATCCACCAGGTACGGCAGGTAGAAGGCGTAGTACGACGAGTCGTCCCCCTCCTCCTGGAACGTCAGCTCGGGGCTGACGAGCGCCTCGAAGACCCGCCGCTTGATCAGCGTGAAGCCCGCCGGGACGCTCCGGACCTTCAGGAGGCCCGAGACGTAAGTGGGCTGCTCTTCAAAGGCGAGCGCCCAGCGAGTCGGGATGTTCTTGATGCTGTAAGGGGCCGCGACGAGGTCGCGGTCATGGCGGACCAGTCGGTCGACGGCGTCGACCGGAAACTCCAGGTCAGCGTCGAGGAACAGCAGGAAGTCGCAATCCGAGGCCAAAAACTCAGTGGCCAGCTTGCTGCGCGCCCGCGAGATCATCGACTCGTTGAAGTAGGTCTTGAAGACGAACTGGTGGCCGCCCGGATTCTCCTGCTGGAGCCGCAAGAGGCTGGAGACCATCTGGGGATAATAGCCCCCCATCACGGGCATGCCCACGAAAATGCGCGCCATCGGTTTCGATTCCCTCCCATCGCGGGCCGCTGCCCGCCATCTTATTGCTTGTACCCATCCGAGCCTTCGGGTATAGATAAGGCTGACCCCTAGTACAGCAAGGAGCCTGCCCAATGCTAGTCCTCATGGCCCAGGATGCCCAACCCGCCGACATCGAGCGCGTGATCGCCGCGATCCAGGCCATGGGCTTCGAGGCCCGCCCCATCCCCAGCGAGCATCGCACCGCCATCGGCGTGGTCGGCAACGACCGCCGCGTCGACTCGAGCACCGTCGAGGGCCTGCCCGGCGTCAAGGAAGTCATCCACGTCTCGGCCCCCTACAAGCTCGTCAGCCGCGAGTGGCAGGCCCACGACACGGTCATCACCCTGCCCAACGGGGTCCGGATCGGCGGCTCCGAGGTCGTGGTCATGGCCGGACCCTGCGGCGTGGAGAGCGAGGCCCAGCTCATGGAGACGGCCGAGGCCGTCGCCAAGGCCGGCGCCCGGGTGCTGCGCGGCGGTGCCTTCAAGCCGCGCACGAGCCCCTATGCCTTCCAGGGCATGGGCCTCGAGGGCCTCAAGCTCCTCGCCAAGGCCCGTGAGGCCTACGGCCTCGCCATCATCACCGAGGCCATCGACATCGAGAGCCTGGAGATGGTCGAGGAGTACGCGGACATCATCCAGCTCGGCGCGCGTAACATGCAGAACTTCGCCCTCCTGCGCCGGGCGGGTCGCTCCGCGAAGCCCGTCATGCTCAAGCGCGGCCCTTCGGCCACCCTCAAGGAGTGGCTCCTGGCCGCCGAGTACATCCTCGCTGAGGGCAACTCCCAGGTCATCATGTGCGAGCGCGGGGTCCGGAGCTTCGAGGACTACACCCGCAACATGTTCGACCTCAACGCCATCCCCGTCATCAAGCAGCTCTCGCACCTGCCGGTGGTGGGCGACCCCTCCCATGGCACGGGACGCCGCGAGCTGGTCGGGCCCGTGGCGCGCGGGGCGATCGCCGCGGGCGCCGACGGCATCATCGTCGAGGTGCATCGCAACCCCCAGGAGGCCAAGAGCGACGGCATGCAGAGCCTCTACCCGAACCAATTCGACGAGCTGATGGCGGGCATCCGGGCGAGCGCCCAGGCCCTGGGACGCTCGGTCTAGAAAGCGACAGGCGGGCCATCCGGCCCGCCTGTCTCATTTTCCGACGTAGATCCGGCTCGGGAAGCTCGTGCCCGGGCCCACCGCCCGCGGGAAGCTCTCCTTGGTGATCAGGCGCGCCGTGACGATCTCGCCGTCGCGCACCTCGAGGGCGATCGCTCGGGTCAGGCCGATCTTGGCGATGAACAGCAGGCCCCCGGACCCGCTCCAGATCTGGTTCGGCTTCCGGATGGCCAGGGCGACCTGGTCCAGGCTCACGTCCGGAAGATCGGTGTAGACGCGGGTCCAGCCCTTGCCGTCGGATCCGCCGCTGCCGTCCCGCAGGACCACCTCGCCGAGCGCGCTCACCGGAGGCTGGTAGCGCGCCATGATGCGCTCGCCGGGCTTCGCCTCCGGCTCGGGAGGCGGAGTTGGCGCCGGCGGCTCGGGCGGAGCGATGGGCTGGTTGAGGATCAGGGTCCGTCCTGCTTGGCGATAGGGAGCCACGGCCTCCCCCACGACCACCACCGCGGAGGTGGCGGCGGGCTCGAGCGGGAACATCAGGGTGGCCCGGTAGGTCTCGGAGCCGTCGCTCTTCACGTAGTAGGTCGTGCGATCGCGCTGGGCGCTCGGCATGAACAGGACGGTCTTGGCGTCGCTCTCGTTGGGCTCCAGGTGGACGAAGAGCCGGGAGGCCCCGGTGCGGTTTGCGATCGACAGGCCGAGCCGCAAGCCGCGGGCAGTCCGGACCTGTTCGACCACCTCGATGCCGAAGTCGTCGGCAACGGCCGACTCGGCGGGCAGCGAGGGGGTGGCATTGAGGGCGAGCAGCAGGATGGGTAGCAAGGGAACCCTCCGGTTGTGTGCTTTGTACCCCGCCCACGCCAGGAATCGCTCCGTCGAGGTCCAAGAAGTCGGCTCCAGCCCTCACTCAGCGCCCGAGATGTGTTAGCATGGCCGTATGCAGAATTTCCGCGCGTTTGCTGAATCTCTCGCCGTCGGGGCCGGTCGGATCCTTCGCGAGCACCAGGGGACGACCCTGCGCGTCGAGTACAAGGGAGAAATCGACCTGGTCACCGAGGTCGACCGCGCCTCGGAAGCCTACCTCCGGGCCCGCATCGCCGAAGTCTATCCTGACCACGAGATCCTGGGCGAGGAGGAAGGGCTCACGACCTCGGGCTCGGCCTATCGCTGGCTCCTGGATCCGGTGGACGGCACGACCAACTACGCCCATGGCTTCCCTTACTACTGCGTCTCGGTGGGCCTCGAGTTCGAGGGGCGAATCATCGCGGCGGCCATCTACAACCCCAACCTGGACGAACTGTTCAGCGCCGCGCGGGGCGAGGGCGCGACCCTCAATGGCCGGCCCATCCGTGTCTCGTCGGTCGACGAGCTCAAGCGCTCGCTTTTGACCACGGGCTTTCCCTACACCGTGATCCAGAAGGGATCGAACCTCGGGCATTTCGAACGCTTCCTCACGCTGTGCCAGGCGGTGCGGAGAGCGGGTTCGG
>DATNQJ010000458.1:0-7549 GCA_036704085.1 Stenomitos sp. | reverse complement strand
CCGAGCTCGCCCGCCGGCTGCCGCCCGAGGCCTTCCATCCCGCTGCACGCTAAAAAAGGGCCCCCGGGAACTCCCGGGGGCCCTTTGCTGGGGATTTACTTGAGGATGGGGCGATCGCTGCCGCCTTCCATCGGGGGCATGGGGATCTTGTTCTGGCCGATCTGGGGCACGAGGACCTCATCGACCAGACCGTAATCCTTGGCCTCCTGCGGGCTCAGGAAGAAGTCGCGGTCCGTGTCCTTCTCCACCTTCGAGAGCGGCTGGCCGCTGTGCAGGGCCATCAGCTCGTTGAGACGGCGCTTGAGGCGCAGGATCTCGGCGGCCTGGATCTCGATGTCCGTCGCCTGACCCTGGGCGCCGCCCAGGGGCTGGTGGATCATGATGCGGGCGTTGGGCAGCGCGATGCGCTTGCCCGGCGCGCCGGCGTTCAGGAGGAACGCGCCCATCGAGGCCGCCTGGCCCATGACGATGGTGGAGACGTCCGGCTTGATGTACTGCATGGTGTCGTAGATGGCCAGACCCGCCGTCACCACGCCGCCCGGCGAGTTGATGTACATGTAGATGTCCTTGGCGGGGTCTTCCGCTTCCAGGAACAGGAGCTGGGCCATCACGAGGCTCGCGATCCCGTCATCGATCGGCGTGTTCAAGAAGATGATGCGCTCCTTGAGCATGCGCGAGAAGATGTCGAAGGCGCGCTCACCGCGGCTGGTGTTCTCGATGACGGTGGGGACGAGCCCCATGTAGGGCGAAACGTAACTCATGGCGTCTCCTTTGTTAACCGACGAGGGCGAGGTAGAGCGAGTGGTGACCGATGCATGCGGCTCGCCGGGTGGCGAGGTCGCAAGCGTGAGACAGGAACGGTGCGGCAAGACTCGCCTGAGACGCACCGCCGAACCCGGAGTGAACGATCGTGAGGCGCACCGAGGAGTCTCCCTCCGCGATGGTCCAGGTGACAACGGGGGGCAACTCGGTCTCGGGCTCGGCAGGCGCCGTGGCCCCGGCCCCGGGACGAGCCGGGTGGTCCGTCGGGGCGGTCCGCGTGGAAAGCGGCTGATCGGGATTGGGCATGGGGCAACTCCTTTCCGCTCAGGACCGATCCGTGGCCGGGGGTAAGACAGGGTAACACAAAAGCATGGCTGTATACCGTTCTGAAGCGGGCCCTGTGCCCTGATACTTTTGGAGCAGCTCCTGCATCAACGCCGTGTAATCCCGGATGAACCGCTCGCGCTCGTGGGCCCCCGCGAGCCGGATCTCAGCCGTGACGCCGACCGAGGGGATGGCCTCCGCTCCCACCTGGCTCAAGAGGGCCGTCACGTCGTCCTGCAGGCGCTCGGCCATCAACAAGAGGTTGTTGAGGCTGAGGCGCTCGTCCGAGCCGAGGCACCCTTCCTGAAGCAGCCGTGGCGAGAGCCAGTAGGCCTTTGCGATCGCCTGGTAGATCCCCTCCACGAGGTTGCGCTTGGTCTGCTCCCCGACCTTCTCGATCAGTCCCTCCTGCAGCAGCTCCTTGAGATGGTTGTTGACCCTTTGGGGGGTCATTTCGAGCTTCCGGGCGAGGTCCGTGCAGGTCTGGGGCTCGCGGAGCAGCCTCAACAGGCTGATCCGGATAGGGTTCAGCAGCGTCTTGGCCTCGCTCAGATGCTCGATGCGGTGCAGTTCCTTCACGGGCCCCTCCTCCGCAAAGACGAAAGTTTCCGCAAACGATATCTTTTACGTACAAGGAAGTCAATGCGCCATGCGGTTAAATTTCGGTGATGGCGCGCCACAGGGGAAACGCCCGCCCCAGATGTGGGACGGGCGCTTCGTTTGGGCACCCTTGGGTTGGTCTAACACTGGAGGAACCGTTCATCCTTCGACAGGCTCAGG
Organism: Stenomitos sp.; assembly: GCA_036704085.1. GTDB lineage: Bacteria > Cyanobacteriota > Sericytochromatia > S15B-MN24 > UBA4093 > DATNQJ01. The sequence continues at coordinate 5,683 of DATNQJ010000458.1, read as the reverse complement.
ACGAACGGGTGGGTTGTGGGGGCAAGTGCCTGTGTTGGCTCGGAACTGAAATTCAGACTGACAGAGACCCTACTTGAGACCCACAAGAATCCGTTCGTGCTGAGCCTGTCGAAGCCTGCCCTGAGCCTGTCGAAGGGTACGAACGGTTCCTTATTCCGGGTCGGCTAGGCCCCCGGAGCCTCCGGGCGCCAGTCGATGGGCGCGGGGGGCTTGCCGGCGATCGCCGCGGGCAAGAGCTCCGCACCGTCCGTGATGGCGTGATCCTTGAGGCCCTGGGCCTCGAAGGCTTCGCGCAGCTGCTGGCTCTTTGCGGGATCGCGCAGGAGGGTGACCTCGGTCCCGACCCCGGCGTAGCGCTGATACAGCTGGAGGACGTTCTCGTTGGACATGCGCAGGCACCCGTGGGAGGCCGGATGCCCGAGATCCTTGCGCTCACTCGCAGGCGTGCCGTGGATGTACTCGCTGTAGCCCCCGAGGTCCATCTTGAAGATGCCCATGGGATTGTTCTGCCCGCCGGGCACGGGCTTGGCGTTCTTCGCCCAGGGGGACTTCGGGGGATTCCAGGGGGCCTTGGTGAGCGTGCGCTGGATGACGAAGTGATCGCCCTGGGTGGGGTACTTGCTGGTGCCAGGGCTTGTCAGGTAGCGATCGACCGGCTGCCCCGTGGCCTTGTTCACCACGTAGATCCGGCTCGCGACGAGGTCGGCCACCAGCTCGTAGCGCTGCTGGCGACTCGAGACGAAGCGATCCCCGGCCGCCGGAGCGCTCGTGGGAGCCTTGACCGGCTGGGCAGCGGACCCGCTCGCCTCCCGCGACGGGGTCGAAGGGATCGGAAGCGGTCGGTTGGATCGCGATTGGACTTGGCTGCTCACGGGCTCCTCCTTCGGCACGGCGAACGGGCTCTCCCCTCTTATCGGCTCACTAACGGAGCCTGATTCTTATGCAGCAGGAAAGTCTGAGTTAAGCTTCTGGGCACTACGGGGCCGCCCCGGTCCGCGCGGGTTCCCCTGGAGGCTCGCACCGATCCGGGCTTAACTCTCGGTTTTCTGCTCGAAACGCCCGCGTCGTCTCGTCTTGTGACCCCCATTCCTGCTAGGATAGAGGTTGCAAGCATCACACAAGGAGTAGGGCATGGCACTAACCTCGGACCCCGAGCTCAGCGGCCCCAAAAAGGACTTCGAGTTCAACTTCAACCACAAGCTACCGGTGGACAGCACCGATCCCGACGCCGTCGAGCGCTTCTGGTACGAAAACGTCTATCAGGGCGATCACTCGCGGCAGCTGACGATCCGCTCCGCGCTCATCGGCATGATCATCGGCGGCATCATGTCGCTGTCGAACCTCTACGTCGGCCTCAAGACCGGCTGGGGCATGGGCGTCACCATCACGGCCACCATTCTGGCCTTCAGCCTCTTCAAGGTGCTCCAGTTCGTCTCCCAGGCCAAGATCTTCGACGTGATCCTGCCCAAGCGCTTCCTCCAAGGGCTGCGCGAGGAATTCTCCGTCCTGGAGAACAACGCCATGCAGTCAGCGGCCTCCGCAGCGGGCTACATCGCGACTGCCGGCCTCATCTCCTCGATTCCGGCCCTCATGATGACCACCGGCCAGAAGTTGACGCCGCTGCAGCTCGGGACCTGGATGGCCTCGCTCAGCATGCTGGGCGTCGTCGTCGCCATCCCCATGAAGCGGAACATGATCAACATCGAGCAGCTTCGCTTCCCCACCGGCGTTGCGACCGCCACCACCCTCAAGAGCATGCACGCCGAGGGCCGGGAATCGATCGTCCAGGCCAAGGCGCTCGGAATCACGGGCCTCCTGGGAGGCCTGGTCGCATGGCTGCGGGACGGCACCGTCGGCTGGATGAAGGGCTTCAACATCCCGCCTACCCTCGATCTGCCCGGCAAGATCATGGGCACTCCGCTCACCTCGCTCACCATCCAGGGCGAGTCCAGCCTCCTGATGCTCGGCGCGGGCGCCATCATGGGCATCCGCATCGCCCTCTCGATGATGGTGGGGGCGATCGCCTACTTCTGCTTCCTGGCGCCCTGGCTCATCTCCCAGGGCATCATCCCCGCCGAGGGCGGCTACCGCAACCTGGTCAAGTGGTCCATGTGGCCCGGCGCCTCGATCATGCTCACGAGCGGCCTGCTCATCTTCTTCCTGCAGTGGAAGACCCTGGTGCGCGCCTTCTCGGGCCTGGCGGACATCTTCAAGCCCAAGGCCGTCCAGAAGGCCGACGACCCGCTCTCCAAGCTCGAGATCCCGGGCTCCTGGTTCCTGGGCGCCTTCGTGGTGCTCGGCACCTTCTGCGTCTTTTTGCAGCACGCCTACTTCCACATCCCGGTCTGGATGGGCGTCCTCTCGGTCCTCTTGTCCTTCCTGCTCGCCATCGTGGCGGCCCGCGCCACGGGCGAGACGGACATCACGCCGATCTCGGCCATGGGCCAGCTGACCCAGCTCATCTTCGGCGCCATCTCGCCCGGCAACCTCTCGGTCAACCTGATGACCGCCGGCGCTACCGCGGGCATCTCCTCGCAGTCCGCCGACCTGCTCACCGACCTCAAGAGCGGCTACCTGCTCGGTGCCAAGCCGCGCCAGCAGTTCTTCGCCCAGTTCCTGGGGATCATCGCGGGCGCCTTCTTCTGTGTGCCCGTCTTCAACCTGCTGGTCCCCTCGGTCGACGCCATCGGCACCCAGCAGTTCCCGGCCCCGTCGGCTCAGGTCTACGCGGGTGTCGCCAAGCTCCTCTCGCAGGGCTTTTCGGCCCTGCCGCCGAGCGCCATCGTGGCCATGGGCGTGATGGGCGTGGTGGGCATCCTGCTCGGCCTGATCGAGTTCTACGCGCCCCAGGTGGCGCGCTGGCTGCCGTCGCCGGTGGGCCTCGGCATCGCCCTGGTCGTGCCCTTCTCCAACTCCCTGATGATGTTCCTCGGGGCGCTGTTGGCCTGGATCTTCGTCCGCGCCAACGCCAAGTCCGCCGATCGCTTCATCGTGCCCGTCGCCTCGGGCGTCATCGCGGGTGAGAGCCTCATGGGCATCGTCACGGCGATCCTGGCGGTCACGGGCAAGCTCCAGTAAGCCCATCACCCTATCATCAAGAGCGATCGCGTGACGTGTCACGCGATCGCTCTTGTTTTCATGACAACCTGATAAGGACGATTCGCTAGACCCCGGTCCAGAGCCTCGCCAGCCGGACCACGACCTCGGCCGCCTGGGTCATCTGCTGGATCGAGGCCCACTCCGTCAAGCCGTGGTGGTTGCCGCTGCCCGTGAAGAGATTGGGCGTGAGCACCCCGCGGCATGAGAGCGCCGAGCCGTCGGTACCGCCGCGCAGGGGCACTCGTTCGGGTGTCAGGCCCGCCTCGACCAGGGCCTGGAGGGCAAGCTCGGTCACCTGGGGCGCCTCGTCCAGGTAGCTGCGCATGTTCCGGTAGGACGGAGTGAGCTCCAGCTCGATCTGCGCCCTGGGGTGCCGCTCACGCAGCGCCAGCACGGCCTCCAAGAGCAGCCGCTCCTTGGCCGCGAGGCCCTCGAGGTCGAAATCCCGAACGATGAGGCGGAGGCTCGCAGCCTCGACACCCCCCTGCACCTCGGTGGGATGCACGAAGCCCTCCCGACCCTCGGTCTCCTGGGGCGTGAGGTCGCGCGGCAACATGGCCAGAAAGTCCCCGAGCACCTGGATGGCGTTCACCATGACGCCCTTGGCCTTGCCCGGATGGACGTTCAGGCCCGTGATGGTGAGCGTAGCACCCGAGGCGTTGAACGTCTCGTCGTTGAATTCGGCCGCGGCCTCGCCGTCCACCGTGTAGGCGTACCGGGCGCCGAAGCGCGGGATGTCGAAGTAGCGCGTCCCCTCGCCGAGCTCCTCGTCCGGCGTGAAGGCGATGCGCAGGTCGCCATGCGGCCATTCCGGATGCGCCACCAGGGCCTCGAGGGCCGCCATGATGATCGCGATGCCCGCCTTGTCATCCCCGCCCAGGAGGGTCGTCCCGTCGGTGGTGATGAGGTCCTGGCCGATGGCCGTCGCCAATGCCGGGCTCGTCTCGAGGGACAGGACGAGATCCGGGTTGCCCGGGAAGCGCAGGGGCTCACCCTGGTAGTTCCGGCGGATGAGGGGCTTGACGTCGGCTCCGGGCGTCTCGGCCGCCGTGTCGAGGTGGGCGATGAACCCGATGAGCGGGGCCGGACGGTTGCCCGCGAGGGTGGCCATCACGTAGCCGTGCTCGTCGAGGACGGCATCCGATAGCCCGAGCGCCTTCAGTTCCTCGACCAGAAGCTGGCCGAGCACCCGCTCGTTGGGATTGCTGGGGTAGGTGGGGGCATCGGGGACGGCCCGCGTGTCGATGGCCACGTAGCGCAAGAAACGCTCCACGAGACGATCCGCGTCGATTCCCGGAACCGAGAGCTGGAGGGCAGAGTTGGACATGGGGGGGCTCCCTAGAAGCAGCCGAGATCTCAGACCTCCATGATGCCACGAAGCCGCGTTCCGACAAGGCCCCGAGCCAACGTTTCACGCCGGAGGGCTGCCGTGGAGAGGGCTACCCCAACAACAAACCACGACAAGCTCTGTACATTTTTTCCTAAGTCGCGCATCATTCGTAACTGCTATGGTAGCTCCAGAAGCCCCCCGCGCCCGTTACGCCGAATCGTCTCCGGGTCACGTCGCGCCGGGTGCGTCGTCGCCGAAGGGGCAAGCCGGGGAGCGGCGGGCGGTCCGCCCTTGGGGTTGCTTCACCGGTAGGAGCAGGATGCCGAAGCGGTCGCTTGGAATCGAAACGCCTCGAGGCAGCAAGGTGACAGGGGCCTGGCGCCATGCCGCACGGTGCATGGCGCTGGCCATGGCTGCCTCCGTCATGCTGAGCGGATGCCTCCCGGTCTATCGCATGCCCCTGGAGATTCCCGTGGCCGCAGGCGACGTGCGCCGGGTGATCGCCGCGCACTGCCGCCTGCCCGTCACCCGGGCGAACAACGTCGGCTTCTTCGTGGGCGGCGAGCCCAGCCACCGCGCCATGCTCGACCTCATCCACGAGGCTCGGCGGACCCTCTACGTGGAGATGTTCATCTTCCACTTCGATGCGACCGGGCGCGAGATCGCCGACGCCCTCATCCAGCAGGCCAATGCGGGCCTGGATGTCCGGGTGCGGCTCGACTCGCTGGGCATCGAGTACGGCCGCGAGGACTACAAGCTCATCGACTACCTCCAGAAGGGCGGGGTGCACGTCCAGATCCACAACCCCTTCTACTGGAGCCCGCACGGCTTCAACGTCACCCATCGCAAGATCCTGGTCGCCGACGAGGGGCACGCCCTGACCGGGGGCGTGAACATCGGGGACGCCTTCCGCTACGGCTACTTCGACCTGATGCTCGACGTCCGCGGGGAGGCGGCCCACCACATCGCGTGGATCTTCAAGCGCGCCTGGGGCGGGGACCTCGCCGAGGCCAACCCACCGATCGGGCACAACGTCTATGCCTCCGAGGAGGCGGGGTCCGCGGTCGGCGACGAGCCCTTGCAGGTGGCCCTCATGGAGCCGGGCTCGGCTCCCGAGGTCCGGGCGGCCTACCTGCTCGCGGCACGCAACGCCAAACGCACGCTGGACGTGGCGTTTCCCTACATGTGGGACGAGGAGCTGATCCAGGCCTTCCTGGCCGCCGTGCACCGCGGCGTGCGACTGCGCCTCCTCCT
>DATNQJ010000457.1:0-6106 GCA_036704085.1 Stenomitos sp. | reverse complement strand
GGTCCAGGCCTTCTGGGATTCCGTCGATCACCTGATGGACAACAGCTACCGACAGGCCGCGAGCGCCTCCGGGCAGCCCACCATGTCGACGGATGCCCGTGCCGCCCTTTACGGCGCCAAGGTCAGCCACGCGTGGGCCCTCGGCGGCGGGGTGCTGAAGGCCGGCATCGACGGCTACGCGCGCCAGTGGAACAACGTCACGAGCATGAAGATGGGCATGGGGACCTCGACGGCCTCTTCGATTCCCGACGTGACGCTGCGAGACCTGGGGCTCTACGGCGAGTATGCCATCAAGCCCCTCGCCCCCCTGACGCTGAAGGCGGGGCTGCGCTACGACTATGCGAACACCGTGGCAGCCGCAGTCAATGAGGCGCTCCTGGCCCAGTTCCGGCCCTACTACCCAGCAGCGAAGGCAAGCGCCGAGGCGAGCGGAGTGGGCGGCAACCTCCAGGCCACCTATGCCGTTTCGGACCAGCTCGAGCTGTTCGCCGGCCTCGCCAGGGCCGTGCGCCTGCCCGACCCGCAGGAACTCTATCAGTCCACGTTCAGCACGATGGGCACCTCATGGGTCGGAAACCCCACGCTTCGACCGACCAAGTTCCATCAGGCCGATCTCGGCGCCCGCTACCGGATGGATTGGCTCAGCCTGAACGCCTCGGTGTTCGGAGCGTACGCCCAGGACTACATCTACCTCACGTCACTGGACCCGACCGGCATGCCGACCGCCGCGCGAACCTACGCGAACCAGGACGCCCAGTTGATGGGGGGAGAGCTGGGGGCCGAGGCGGCGCTGCCCATGAACCTGTTCCTCAATGCGGGCCTCGGTTACGTGCAGGGCCAGAACCTCACCTCCGGCAACCCTCTGGCCGAGACTCCTCCCCTGAAGGGAACCGTGGCACTGCGCTACGACGTCGACACCTTCTTTGCGGAGGTGGCCGAGAATGCCGCGGCGACCCAGAACCGGATCGACCCGACCCTCCAGGAGATCGTCACTCCCGGCTGGATGACGACCGACCTCAAGGTCGGGGTGAAGTGGAACCAGGCGACGCTGCTGGCCGGCATCAACAACCTGTTCGATGCCTACTACACCACGGACCTCGCCTATCGCCGGGATCCGTTCTCCTCGGGCGTCCAGGTGCCCGAGCCCGGACGGAACCTGTACGTCGGGGTCTCGTATCGGTTCTAACGTCCTGACGACAGGCCACGAGTGGGGAGCCTTGCGGCACCCCACTCGTTTGTCGAGAAGGCCACGGGGCAAGGATGGCCCCACAAGGGCTAGTTCTCCAACCGAAAGGTGACCGGGATGCTCAAGATCACCGTCTCGGCCCCGAGCGCCTCAGGCAATGGCGGAAAGCGGCCGACTCGCTCGACCGCCCGCATGGCTGCCGCGTCGAGCAGTCGATATCCCGAGGAGCTTTCGAGCGTCACCCCATGGACCCCTCCGTCGCGCGCTACGATGCAGTGCAAGAGGCATTGCCCCGTCCAGCGCATGCGGCGCGCCTGCAGCGGGTACTCGACATGTCCCTCGATCTGGGCCAATAGCTCCGCCAGGTAGGTCTCGTAGGAGACGACGGCCGCGTCCGTGCTGGCAACCTCTCCACCGGAGGGCGCGGCGTCAGTGCTGGCAGAGGCCGCGGCCACTGCGACCGGCGTTGAGTCCGACGCCTCCATGGGCGCCGGCAGGACCTCCGAGGACGTCGCCTCGGCTACCGGGCGCACCGCCGTGCCTGGCACGAGCGGCTCAACGTGGGCCTCGAGTCGTTTTGGTGGCGACTTCTGCATGGGCTGCGGGCGGACAGGGGGGGCCTTGGCAGGCTGGCGGCTGGCATGGTGGGGCTTCGGGACCACGCGCAGCACCACGGGGATCACCCGCGGTGGGTCCACCACGGAAAGCATGTGCTGTGCGAGCCAGAAGAGCCCTCCGTGCAAGAGGGCGGAGGCAGCGATCGCCCAGTAAGCCTTGGATTCCCCCGTCGTCATGGTCCCTCGTCGGCTACCCCACGGGGGTAGCCCGCTCCATGATCCGGGAAAAGCCGGCAATCGTAAAGGGATTCCGGCCGCAAGGTCGAAAGCCTGTATCAGGCATTGATACAGGCTTTCTTCGTTCGAGCCCAAGCGAACGCCTTCGAGAGAGGGGCTAATCCACGCGGTTGGGGAAGGGCGCTTCCAGGTTGGGGTTGGCCAGCTGGAAGTTGGTGAGGCCGGCGATCGCCTGCATGTCGCTGATGCGACGCTGGAGGTCGTTCATGCTGCGGACCTTGCCCGTGACGGGATCCGTCACGTTGACCCCGGTCAAGAAGGTCGAGAGAACGGCCTCTTGGCCCGCGCGGCGCGGTCGCACCTGGAGGAAGCCGATGAAGGGCTGGGGGAGGTCACCGATCCGGGGCTGGTCCAGGCCCGTTTCGGCCAGGTGGCAGCCACTGCAGGTGTTCTGGGCGAACTTGAAGCGGGTATCGTCGGGATGCAGGATGTTGGGGGCGTTCCAGACGAGGTTGTCCGCCATGAGGGCCGAGCCCGCCAAGAGGCTGGTGGGCACCTTGAAGGAGTCCTTGAGAATGGCACTTTCGTTCTGGTTGATCAAGTCGCCGAGCTGGGTCGTGTTGTTGAGCGCGAGCTTGGTCGTGCGGGCCACGGGCGCGAGCGCGAGGCTGCCCGCACCCGAGACGTGGAACTCGCGGAGTTCCCAGATGGGAGGGCTCGCGATGGGGTCTCCCCCAGGCCCGAAGGCGCCCTGAAGGGCCAGCTGGACCTCGTTGGTGCGCAATTGGTTGAGCGCGCTGCCGTTGGGCTTGGTGGGGTTGGCGTTGGCTCCCGAAAAAACGTCCGTCAGCTTCTGGAGCTCGGCGTTGTAGGAAGGGCCGAAGGGGATGCTACCCAGTCGATGCCAGCGATTGGCCCAGTCCGAAAGGGCCTGCAGGCGATCTGCCTGGTTCTGGATGGCTTTCTTGCCCCAATCGCCGGAGACCATGTGCAGGTCGATGCCGTACTCGAAGATGACCGTGAACAGCGTCCGGTCGTCACCCGGCCCTGCGGAACTGGGATCGCCCGTGACCACCAGGTTGTCAGGCTCCACGTAGTGGAAGACGAAGCGCCCCTCCCCTGCGTCCCCCTTGCTGCGCAGGTCGATCCGGTTGACGATGCCTGCCAGTCGGAACGGGGCCTTGGTGAGGTCCAGCTTGCCATCCGGAAGCTTCGGCCACGTCGCCAGGACGTGCTCGATGCCCAGCTTGCGGTTCTTGACGACGTCCCCGTTCACGGTCTGATCGGTGGTCCAGGTGAGGAGCCAGTTGCGAACGAAGGCTTCGGGGTCGCGCCCATTGGCCATACGGGTCATCAAGGTGCCGAACGTCCAGACGCCGGTCCCCGTGGTGCGGGCGGGGTCCTCGACGACACTCAGGTTGGTGATGAAGAGCTCGCGCGGGGCATCGATGCTCGGGAGGGGGGAACTGGAGCCGCTGAGAGCTTGGGTCCTACGGTCGGGGGAGACCGCCCCCCCGTCAGGAGTGGCCAGTCCGGCCGGTCGGGAGAGACACCCGGCCAGTGACAAGGCCATCGATGAAGCCAGCACGGATCCTAGGACGAGGCGAAAGACGTTGCTTGGCATGAACCATTTCCTTTCGTGCCGCACGACATCACGCGGCGGGCACCTCTTCGGTTGCTCGGCGCCAGGTGCACACACCAGCGCTCGACCTCGTGATGATAGTCAGTCGACCGACGATCACTAAGGTCCGAACGGCACGAAACCCTTGGTTGTTTGCTTGACGAATTTCCCGCGCGGCGGTTCGGGCTACCTGCACGGCCCTCTCCCCCGCTGGAACGGAGATGGGGGCCTCCCCGTTCACAACCCCAGAAAGCCCCTCACATCCGGGTCCAGCGCGTCGATCTTTACGTGACACGCGTCCCGCCCATCACTCAGGCGCGTGAGGCTCAAGGTCCCCGGCCACTCGGGATCCGGGTACGCCTCGAAGTGCTCCCCGTATTGCCGCAACAGGTGATTCTGCAGCTTGCTCTTGGCCCGGTACAGCTCCAGCCGCGCGAAGTCGTCGCGCGTCACCTTCGCCTCCTGGTTCAGCGCGCGGATGTCGGCAATCAACCGATCCGTCTCCCGCCTCCAGGCGTCCCCGCCGCGCTTCGACCTGTTTCCCCGTCGCATCTCACTCTCCTGAGCCCGTCCCGAATGCCAAAGCGAGGGACCCCGGCTCTCGCCGGGGTCCCTCCAAGCGTTTCGCGTTACGCTTCGCTCGCGACCGGTTCCTTCTTGGCCTCGGACTGCTTGAAGATCACCTTCTCGCCGTCCCAGTCCGCCGTGACCGTGCCCGTCTTGGTGATGGAACCCGACAGGATCTCCTCGGCCAGGGCGTCCTCGATGAGGCGCTGGATGGCGCGACGCAGCGGACGGGCGCCGTAGCTCGGGGAGTACCCCTCCTCGCTCAGCTTGTCCTTGAGCGCCGTCGTCACCTCGAGGTCGAACTCGTTCTCCTTCATCCGCTTGGTGACCTCCTTGAGCATCACGTCGATGATCTGACGGATCTCTTCGCGGGTCAGCGGGTGGAAGACCACGATTTCGTCGATACGGTTCAGGAACTCGGGACGGAAGGCCTGCTTCAGCTCGTCCATCACGACGTCCTTCATCTTGCGGTAGCGCTGATCGTCACCACCCGCCTGGAAGCCGAGCGAACCGCCCTTCTCCAGGGCCCGGGCCCCGATGTTCGAGGTCAGGATGATGATGGTGTTCTTGAAGTCGACCACGCGGCCCTTCGCGTCCGTCAGACGCCCGTCCTCCAGGATCTGGAGCAGGATGTTGAACGCATCGGGGTGCGCCTTCTCGACCTCGTCGAACAGGACGACCGAATAGGGCTTGCGACGGACCGCCTCGGTCAGCTGACCGCCCTCGTTGTACCCGACGTAGCCGGGGGGCGAGCCGATCATCTTGCTGACCGCGTGCTTCTCCATGTACTCGGACATGTCGATGCGGATCAGGCTGTCCTCCTGGCCGAAGAAGAACCCGGCCAGCGCCTTGGCGAGCTCGGTCTTACCCACACCGGTGGGACCCGAGAAGATGAACGAGCCGATGGGACGCTTGGGGTTCTTGAGCCCCACGCGCGCCCGGCGAACCGCCCGCGAGATCATGTGGATGGCGTCCTGCTGGCCGATGACCCGCTCGTGGAGGACCTCCTCCATCTTGAGCAAGCGCTCGGTCTCGCCTTCCGTCATCTTGTTGACCGGAATGCCCGTCCAGCTCGAGACGATCTCGGCGATCTCCTCGGCGCCGACCGACGGGTTGATGGTCTGCCCCTTCTCCGAGCGCCAGTCCGTGGTGATCTCGCGAATCTTCTCGCGGACCGCCTGCTCCTGGTCGCGGAGCTGGGAGGCCTTCTCGAACTCCTGGGCGCGGATGGCGGCTTCCTTGTCCTTGGTGTAGCCGCGCAGCTCCTTCTCGAGCTCCTTGGCAGCGGGCGGCAGGCTCGACGAGCGCAGACGCACGCGGCTCGCGGCCTCGTCCATCAGGTCGATGGCCTTGTCCGGCAGGAACCGATCCGAGATGTAGCGATCCGACAGCTTGGCCGCCGCGATGAGCGCGTCATCGGTGATCTGCAGGCGGTGGTGCGCCTCGTAGCGCTCGCGCAGGCCACGCAGGATCTCGATGGTCTCATCCACCGAGGGCTCACCGACCATGACCGGCTGGAAGCGGCGCTCGAGGGCCGCGTCGCGCTCGATGTGCTTGCGGTACTCGTCCAGGGTGGTGGCGCCGATGCACTGCAGCTCGCCACGGGCCAGCGCGGGCTTGAGGATGTTCGCGGCGTCCACCGCGCCCTCGGCCGCACCGGCGCCGATCAGGGTGTGGAGCTCGTCGATCACGAGGATGATGTTCCCCGCGCCGCGGATCTCTTCCATGATTTTCTTGAGGCGCTCTTCGAACTCGCCGCGGTACTTGGTACCGGCGACCAAGGAGCCGATGTCCAGGGTGACGACCCGCTTCTCCGTGAGGATGTCGGGCACCTCGCCGTTGGTGATCTTGAGGGCCAGGCCCTCGGCGATCGCCGTCTTACCGACGCCCGGCTCACCGATGAGGACGGGGTTATTCTTGGTGCGGCGACCCAGGATC
>DATNQJ010000456.1:0-12768 GCA_036704085.1 Stenomitos sp. | reverse complement strand
CAACACCCACAGTTGCAAGGGAGCAATCGCCGACCCCGGAGCCAGCTCGCTCAAGCGCTTGTACATCGGCTCCACCGGCGCCATCGTGAGCGTCTGGGATCCCCCAGCGCTCAGCGCATCGATGAACGGCGGCCCGTACGGGTCGCAGATGAGCATGGTGGGGCGGTCGCCAATGGTCACCCCGAAGCTGCCGTACGCCCGACAGACCAGGGGCCGCACCTCGTAAATGCTGCACACCCCCTCCGACGACAGGAACGGACAGCGTGTCGGCAGCCCTGCCATCGGCGCCCCCGGCGTCCCCAACTCCGTCTTGCCCCAGAACTCCCCCAGCGCCTCGAGCTGGGCGCGGTGCGGTCCGTACAACTCGCGGACCTGCGCCTTGAGGGTCGCCTCCAGCTCGGGCTCCAGTCCCGCCGCGAGGTAGCCCTCGATGGCGCGCCATTCCGTCTCCGTGACGCGGAACAGGCTCACCTCGCAGCAGTGGCTGCACCCGGCCCGACAGGGCAAGGTCGGATAGGTCTTGGCGAACGCGTAAGACAGAAAGTCCACGACCGTGTAGAGGTCGTCCCAGTCACCCGTCTCCCCGACGTTTCGGGTCTTCGCGAGCAACTCGGGGGTCTTGCGGATGAGGGCAGTGAGCTCCGTGACGTCCATTGGGTCAGTTTGGCAGCTAGCTTCGAGGGCGTCAATGCACGATTGAAGAGGCGTTGAGGTCGTCTGCTCCTGTTTTACAAATCTTCATATATACTGCTGCCTATGGGACTGCTGTCGTTGGATACGCGATTTGACCCCTACCGCTGGGTCGCCACGACCCTCGCGACCCTGTTCCATTACGACCTGGATCCGAGCCGCCGCCTGGTCTCACCCGAAGCCGACGACGTCCACACCACCGAGGTCCTGGCCTGCACCGGCACCAGCGGCTGTATCCCCACCCTCCTGTTCCGCCCCAAGGTGGCGACGGGGACAGCCGTCGTCTTCGGGCACGGCATCGGAGTGGAGAAGCTGATCCCGTACTTCAAGCTCATCAACTCGCTCTTGCAGCGCGGCATCACGGTCGCGAGCTTCGAGCTGGACGGCCACGGGCAGAACCTCGCGGAGCTCCGCTATCCGGAGTGCCTGTCGTGCGCCCCCAGCGTGCTGCGTACCCTGCGCGCGACGGAGGGCATCGACCCCAACCGGATCGGCTACCTGGGCATGAGCCTGGGGAGCGTGCTCGGGATCCGGGCAGCCATGGCGGCTCCCTGGATCAAGGCCATGGTCCTATTGGCCACTCCGCTGCGGGTCAAGGTCTCCGAGTGGACGCGCCTTCAAGAGGTCATCGGGACGGTCCATCCCTTCAACGCCGGCCACCTGATGGATGCCTCGATGGAGCACGTCATGTCGTGCTTCTTCAACCCGGTCCGTTTTGCCCCCGAGGTGGCCTACACCCTCTTGGACACGCCCTTCTACGACCATGCCGCGGAGCTGATCCACGCCCTGGACCCGCTGAGCCATGCGCCGCAGCTACCCTCCATCCCGACCCGGCTCCTGCAGGGGGAGTGGGACACCATCGTGCCTCCCGAATCGGCCTACGAGTTGCTGGAGGCCCTGCCGGGACCCGCGGAGCTCTTGACCTATCCGCGGAAGAACCACTTCACCATCCTCTTCCACCAGCCGGCGGCGGAGGCGGCCGCGGAGTGGTTCGAGCAGCATCTTTAACGGCTGGTCGATCGCACCATCGCGTCCAGGAGGCCCTTCACCCCGGGCGGCTCCGCGACGCAGGCGACCTCATGGCCGCTCTCCTGCACGGCCGCGGCCGTCGTCGGCCCGATGGCCGCCAGGCGAACGTGGGCCGGCAGCGGCTCGCTCCCCAGCGCCTTGCACAGCTCATGCCAGGTCGAGGGGCTCGTGAGCGTGATCCACGCGACGCCCGGGAGCAGGGCCCGGAGATCCCGGTTCTCGGCCGAAAGCGTCCGATAGGCCACGGGCGCCTCGACCTCCGCCTGGGCCTCTCTCAGGAGCTGCGGCAGGACCTCGCGGGCGCGATCGCCCCGCGGAAAAAGCACCCGCTGCCCGGCCACCCCGCGCTCCAACAAGCGCTCGGCCAGGCATTCCGCCGTCGCCGGCTCCGCTGTCACCTCCGGAATCGCACCCTTCGCGCGCAGGACCTCGCCGGTGCGGCGTCCCACCACCGCCCAGCGCACCGGCGGCACCGCCACGCCCAGGGCATGCAGCCGCTCGAAGACGGCCTCGACGGCGTTCGCGCTCGTCAAGGCCACCCAGTCGTAGCTCGACAGGGCCGAAAGGGCCCGATCCAGGGGAGTCCAGTCCTCCGGGGGAAAGATGGAGATCAAGGGGAGGTGCACGACCTCCGCCCCGAGGGCCTGCAGGCCCGCCGTCAGCTCGGCAGCCTGCTCACGCGGGCGGGTCACCAGGACCCGCTGTCCCGCGAGAGGGCCGGCCGACATCGTTAGACCGAACGGGCCCCGAGGAGCTCCCGGGCGCCGAGCCCGAACAGCTCCTGGGCGAGGGCGACGCCCAGCTCATCGGCCTTGGCCATGGGGCCTTCCATGACCCGGCGGATCACCTTGGAGCCGTCCACCGCGGCCACGACGCCCTGCAACTGGAGGTGATCGCCGAACAGGACGGCATGCGCGCCAATCGGCGCCTGGCAGCCACCCTGCAACGTCCGCAGGAAGCCCCGCTCCGCCAGGACCGCGGCCTGGGTATCCGCATGGTTCAAGCGGCTCAGCACCTCGCGCAGCCCCGAGTCCGATGTGCGGACTTCGATGGCCACCGCCCCCTGGCCCACGGCGGGCAGGCAGACGCCCATGGGGATGCGGGCCGTGATCCGATCCTCGAGCCCGAGGCGAATGAGGCCCGCGGCCGCCAGCACGATCGCATCGAAGTCCTGGTGCTCGAGCTTCGCGAGCCGGGTGTCCAGGTTGCCGCGCAGATCCTCGAACTGCCAGCTCGGATTGTGGGCCTTGAGCTGCGCGATGCGACGGAAGCTGCCGGTGCCGATCCGCGCCCCATCCGGCAGCGCGTTCAGATCCTTGTGCTTGAGCGACACGATCACGTCGTGCGCGTCCTCGCGCGGCATGAAGGCGCCCAGCATGCACTCGGAGTGCAGCACGGTGGGCAGATCCTTGGAGGAATGCACCGCCAGATCGACCCGTCCCTCCGCAAGCGCGGCTTCCAGCTCGGCCACGAAGACGCCCTGGGCGCCGACCGCCGGCAAGGGGATGTCCTGGCGGCGATCGCCCTCCGTCCGGATGATCTCGATGTCGCAGCTGATGTCGGGCGCGACCTTGCAGAGCTGGCTGATGACCCAGTTGGTCTGCCACAAGGCGAGCTGGCTACCCCGGGTTCCGATCTTGATACGACGAGCTTCCACGTACTTCTCCTTAGGCGGTAGAGCCCTCACGGACGGAACGGTGTCGTGTGGCTCTCGACGGTTCCCCAGTCTAACAAGGGGTCGGGGGAATGTATACCGGGATTTCCCGTGAAAAGCCCCGGTTGTACCGTTTCCTGGCCCGGGGGGAGGGTATGGAGAAGATGGCAAGTGACAAGAAGGAGGCACGCTTCACATGCCGGAACGCATCCTCTCTCGAGAGCGTCCCCAATCCACCCCCGACCCCGACGCGAAGGGCCGGATCCTGATGCGGGTCGACCCCGCCGCCTTTGGCCGCTTCACGCGGTGGGACCTCAACAAGCAGGGCTACGACGTCACCAGCGTCCACCGGCTGACCGCGGATCTCGTCGAGCGCCAGAATCCGGACACCATCCTCTTCTTCCATCACACGGACGAGCCACTGCCGCTCGAAACACTCCAGTCCCTGCCCCCGGACATGCCCGTCATCGTCGCCACCGTCGGCACCAAGGAGCCTGACCTCCAGCTCGTCGAATTCGCCCAGCACCGTGGCTACACCCTCCTGAGCAGCCGGATGGGTCCCAACCTTCACGTCGTCCTACGCACCCTCAAGTCGATCCATCCGAACTAAGCCTCCTCTGTCGCCTCACGCCCCGAGCCTCCTCACAGGCCCGGGGCGTTTTTTGACATGAAAAATATCGACCGTTTTTTAGTTAACAACTCCGATCGACGGGTATGACTCAATTACGTTTTTCCGTTAATTAATCCACTATCCCCCATGATGTCGAGAGGAGGTGCCTATGCGGTCGAGCCTTTCCCGGGCCTCCGGTCTGTTCCTCTGCGTGGCGCTCGCGATCGCCCCCCACCCGGCGTGGGCGGCCCCGGAGCGCGCAGACCTCGGCCAGACCCAATCCAAGACCACCGAGGTCCGCTGGCAGCCCACCCCCAAGACCGAGATCGTCACCGATCCCTGGCAGCTCGTCGGCGCGACGACCCGGGTGGATCGAAGCCAGCCGAGCCCCGCGACGGCGCGGTTTCAGGAGGTCCGAACGGACCTCTACCGTCAGCGCACGACCACCTATCCCCTGGAGGCCAAGGAGCAACGGACCAAGACCACGACGACTCAAAACTACGAGCTCAAGACCTATGCGGAGCAAAGCACGACCTCCACGCAACTCATTCCGGTTTCCAAGGTAGTGGGCGAGTGGTTGAGCACGACGAAAGACAAGCCCGTGACCACGACCATCCAGGTCCTGAGCTCCGAACCCCGGCCCGTACCCACCCAAGTCCCCGTCTTGCGGATGGTGACGTCCACCTACAGCATCGCTCCTGTACCGATCAAGACCACCATCAGCTACACCAAGCTGGTCCCGACTTCCAAGGAGGAGACGGTCACCAAGACCAAGACCGAAACGTACACGAAGACCGAGCGCAACCGCTACAACGGTCACATGTACGACGCCTCCTCTGGCAAGGATCTGGGCACCGTTCAGGTGTGGGACGGCGAGGACGGGCTAACGCTCAACTGCCCGGACTACCGGCTTGAAGACGTAAGCATGCGCTTCGCCGACTCCGCGAAGCAGAAACTCACCTACTCGCTCCAGGGCTGGGGGCGCGTTGGTTCCGAGCCCCAGATCGCGGGGAATTGCAACGTGACAGAAGAGAACGGCCACCAATGCCTCGAATTTGATGGAGACTTGCGCCACCTGGCCTGGACCCACTGGTGGGGAGCCCGGGTGAAGGTCAAGCTCGACAACAAGCTGTTCTACGACACGTCCGTCGAGGCAACACGCGAGGTCACGTATGCGGAGAAAGTGACCAAGACCGTCGATGTGCAGACGCCGGCCACCTTCTCGATCCAGCTCGAAACCCTGACAAACAATCCGACGGATCTGATGGACAAGCAAAAGAACCAAGGGGTGTTCTGGAAGCACTACCACGCTCGGGGGATTGACTGCCCCTATCAATCCACCCCTCTGGGGATAGGTAAGTCCACCGTGACCGGAAACCTGGCCGCGCGCATCGCAGGCCTCGATTCGACCGAAAAAGGAGTGTTTTCGCTGTCTAACCACCATACCGATGTCATGCCCACCTTCCAGGACGACGCCACACCGGCCGGTATCGGCACGAAGTCGGACCAGATCGTCGACCATTACGAGACGCAGACCGTGTGGGACAGCAGCCCTCACATGGTGTCCAAGCAGGTCACCGTCCAGAAAGTCGTCGGATGGACCGACAAGGGCCCTAAGTTCCAATTCACCCATGCCCATGACGCGACGGTACAGTGTAACGACCAGTATCGGGTCTGGAACCCGAATCCTGGGATCGCCATCCATACCCGCGCGCCCGTCTTCGAACCCGTGACGGAGAAGGTCACGAGCACCGAGTGGGCGACTCATTCGGTGACCGTCCTGGAGCCCCAGACCGTGACCAGCACCTTCTCGGTGCTCGTCGCGAGCGTGCCCGGCGAGGACGTCAGCGTCTCGTACTCCCCATGGGTCGCCACCGGTGAGACGCGCCACGTCGGGGAGGGTAGCTTCCAAGACGCCACGCGATCGGTCACCGTGGCCGGACCCTTCTGGGTGCAAGACCTCTCGATCACAGCCAACGTGACCATCGAGCCCATGAAGCCCCAGAGCTCCACCTTCCTCTCGGATCGGAGCAGCGGCAGCCAGCGGCAAGCCCTTCATGGCCTCGCATTGCGCCGGAAGCTCAAGGCCAATGAAGCCGTCGCCTCTAAACCCCGAGCCGTTCAAGCGGCGAGCAGCATCGTCCAGGGCGTGACGGGTGGCCGAAACGACGCACCGAGCCAGCCCGTGGAGGCGAAGTCAATGAACGTGCCCCAGGGCGACGACCCGGTAAAGAAAGCGAAAGATCGGAGCGACGACCCGGGAAAGAAAGCGAAAGATCGGAGCAACAACGGGAAGTAGACAAGAGGGGGAGCCCCGCGGGGCTCCCCCTCTTCAGTCGTGCAAGGCCCGTCGAGCGATCCGGGACTGGGCATGCCGTGGGCGGGCACTGACCATCTGAATGGCCGACCGCACGCTGTACCGGACGTCCCCCCTGAGGGGCACCGTCAAGCTGTCGAGGTAGGCGTGGATCTCGCCCGGCTCGTCGACCACGTAGCGCGGAGGCAGGTTGTTGAGGGCGAAGGCCTTCATGTCGAGGCGGCAGCGATCGCACGCGCACACCTCCGGCGCTCCCTGGAGCTCGGCGTTCAGAACCGCGTCCACCATCTCTTCCATGACGTTACGGACTTCCAAGGCCGACCTCCTTTGCGCTGCGATGGATCGCTCCGCGGGATATCATACCCTCCGGTCGGGCACCGGAGCGAGGTCGAGCAGTTCCTTGGCCCGGCGGACATCGGCCTTGATCTGCTCGACGAGGGCTTCGATACCCTTGAAGGCCTGCTCGGGGCGCAGGCGGTGCAGCAGGTCGAGGGTCATGGTCCGGCCGTAGAGATCGCCCGTGAAGTCGAGCAGGTGCGCCTCGATCCGCAGTTGAGGGGGATCGAAGGTGGGGCGCATGCCGAGGTTGACCACGCACGGGTTCGACTGGCCCTCCCAGCGCGCATGCCCCGCGTAGACGCCGAAGGCCGGCAGCAGCTTCTGATCGTCGCACTGGAGGTTCGCCGTGGGAAAGCCCAGGAGGCGACCGCGCTGATCGCCCTGGACCACCACGCCGGTCAGCGAGTAGGGACGACCCAGGAGCCGATTGGCGTCCTCGATGTGGCCCGTCGCGAGCAGCTTGCGGATCCGGGAGCTCGAGATGGGGCCGCCGTCCGCCGTGAAGGGCGGGACGACCGTGACGTCGAAGCCGCATTGGGGACCGAGCTCGCGCAGGGTGTCGATCGTCCCCGACTGGTTGTGGCCGAAGGCGAAGTTGTAGCCCACCACCACGTGCCGGGCCTGCAACTGCTCCTGCAGGATGCGGCGGACGAAGTCCTCGGCTCCGAGCTCGGCGAAGGACTGGGTGAACTGCGCTCCGACCAGGCGATCCACCCCGAGCTGCGCGAGGCACGCGCTCTTCTCGTCCCAGGTCGTCAGGAGGGGAATCGGCGTATCGGGGCGCAGGACCGTCCGGGGATGGGTCACGAAGGTGAAGACCACGCACTCGAGGCCCAGCTCGGTTGCGAGGGCTCGAGCCTTCGCGACCACGGCCTGGTGGCCCTGGTGGACCCCGTCGAACATGCCGATGGCCACCACCGCGGGCTTGCGGGGGGCATCGAGGGTGAGGCTGGGGTAGTGTAGGAAAACGGTCTCCACGGTTGATCTCTCGGCTCGGATCACGCTAAGCACCCCATTATACCCCCTATTGCGGAGACCTTGGTCACCGCTCTGCAAGCCCTTCGAGCGATCGCTCCCAGACGTCCAACGGCACATGTCGCCCGGTCCAGCGCTCGAAGGCCGCCTGGGCCTGCGCGACCAGCATGGCTAGACCATTGCGCGCCACCAGGCCGCGCTCGGCCGCCATCCGCATCAGGCGCGTCATGGCCGGCCGGTAGATGAGGTCGAGCACAGCCGCATGCCCGGGCAAAAGGGCCACCTGGTCGGGCGTCAGGGGGGAGTCCGCGTCGTTCGGCTCCATGCCGATGGGCGTCGTGTTGAACAGCAGATCGGCTGCCGGCAGCAGCTCCTCGGCCGCCTCCCAGGGCTGCTCCAGGGCGCGCGTGGCGGGAAACGCCTCCGTCAGCCCGCTGACGAGGGCCTGCGCCGCGCCCGGGCGCCGGACCAGGAAGACGACCTCGGCCGCCCCCAGCTCCCCCAGGGCCACGCCGACCGAGCGAGCGGAGCCGCCCGCGCCGAGCACGATCACCCGTCGTCCCTCGACCGCAAGGCCCGCCGAGAGCGCCTTGACGCCCGCCACGTCCGTGTTGTCGCCCATGAGGCGATCGCCCTCCCAGTACAGGGTGTTGACCGCCCCCACCCGCTCGGCACGGGCGGTCAGGCCGTCCAGGAGGGGGATCACCGCGACCTTGTGCGGGATGGTCACGTTCAGGCCGCGCAGCTTCCAGGCGCGCACGCCGCGCACCGCGTCCGCCAGGTGCTCCGGCGGCGTCGGCAGGGCCAGGTAGACTCCATTCAAGCCAGCCGCCGCCAGGGCCGCTTGATGCAGCCGGGGCGACAGGGTGTGGCCGAGCGGGTAACCGATGAGGGCCAGGAGGAAGGTGTCGGCGTCGACCATCGCTAGGCGTCGAAGGCGATGTAGTACAGGAAGAGGCCGCAGGCGACCACCGAGAGCGCCACGTACTGGAGGCGCTTGTTGGGCTTGATCATGCTCTCGTGATAGAAGAAGCGGTACAGGGACGGAGCGGCCAAGAGCACGGTCGTCACGCCCACCAGAGCGGTCTTGTCCAGGGGCATCTGGGGATGGACCGCGCCGAGCGCCATGCGGACAATCAAGGAGACGAGCAGAATCGAGGCCAGGTAGGCGTTACCGCGGGCCTTCTCGCCTAGAAACAAGTTCATGGGTAGGGGCTCCCTTTGGCTAGAAATGGGGTGGTTAGGGCTTTGTACCCGTCCGCTCCCCATGGGAAGCTTAAAAAATCTAAACGCCCGTCGGGCCGATCCAGATCGGCTCGATCCGCTCCAGGACCTTGTCGCCCGCGGCGTCTTGCCGCACCAAGGGGCCGCGCATGCGCTCCCCGTGAGGTCCCACCACCTCCTGGACCTGCGGAGACCATGCGCGGGCCCGCGGCGAGAAGAACACCCGCAAAGCGTAGGGGCCCTCGGCCATGGTCACGGGCAGCTCCAGCACCGCCGCGAACTTGCCCCCCTTCACGATCGCCGTGGCGTCCATGAGCGGGGTCATGTCGGGCGGCTTGTGCAGCTGTACGAGCAGGGGAGCCTCATCGGGCAGGGAGGTCGTGCCCTCGACCATCAGGCGCCGCCCTTCGTTTTGGGCCTCGAAGGTGAGGGTCGTGTCCGGCGCGCGGGAGCAGCCGGCGAGCAGGGCGACGGCCAAGAGCCATGCCCCGAGGGGCCGGCGCGATCGGCTGGAAGCGAGCGAGTTGGGGGTTGGCAAGCGAAGTCCTTAGAGTAAAAGCCGCAGGCGCTACGGGGTGACGGGGGCCGCTCCCGCCGGCGTCGCGACGGGTCCTGCAGGGGGGGATACCATCCCCTTCCGGCTGTTGTCAACGACCGCCGCCGACTGCTTGAGGACGCTGCCCACTTCCTTGAGGCTCGTGACGGCTCCCGAGGCCTTGGTCCCCAGGGCCTGAATGGCCTCCACCGGATGGAAGACCGCCCACTCCAGGCCGGCAGCCGCCTTGTAGACCTGGTTCGAGACGAAGACCATCCCCTCGCCGAGGGCCTGACCGGCGGCCTTGGCCGTCTCCATCGGGTGCATGGCGGCAGTGCCCAGCTTCTTGACGGTCGGGACGATCGAGTGGCCGAAGTCGTAGGTCGCCATACCGAGCTGGAGGAAGGAGGCGCCCATGTAGGCCAGGCGAAGGGCCGCCGTCTGCGGCATGAGCCAGGTGGCGAGCTTGAGGCCGTCGAGGCCCACGTTCAGGATGGCGCGCGCCTTGGTCCAGAAGGTCGCCGTGGGGTCGGCGAAGGTGTGCTTGAGCTTCACGCCGTCGGCGATGAACATGCCCACGTCCGCCACCGGCGAGAGCACCTTCATGATCCGGGTGAACCAGCTGCCGGTCTCGGCGAGCACGCCGACCGAGCCCATGCGGCCCATCAAGGGACCGAGCAGGCGGCTGTCCGCGGCCATCTCGCCCAGGCCCACCACCGAGAGGCGCAGGCCTTCCACGCCCTGGATGGTCCCCGCGCTCGCCCGCGAGAGGTCCGCGACGGCGTCGAGCTTCTGGTCCTGGGTGGCGGTGTGGTCCTCGAGCGTCGTCTTGAGCTTGTCGTAGCTGCTCTTCACGCTATCGACCAGCTTGGGCAGCGTGATGACGCCCAGCACCACCCCGGCGCCGGTGCCGGCGGCCTGCACCACCTTCATGGTGGTCGGGGTCATGACGTTGTCGATCTTGTCCAGGAGCCGGGCGGTGCGCGAGGAGCGGAGGTTCTCGGTCAGGCGCTGGTAGGTGGGGTTGCTGACGTAGTTGGCGTCGGCGGCCTGGATGGCCTTGATGGCCGAGCGCTGCTGGTTGACGTAGGCCGAGGCGCTCTGGGTGGCGCGGGCGGTGGCGGCGACCTTGAGGCTGGTGGTGGCCTGGGGGTCCGCGAGCACCCGCTGCATCTCGGCGAAGTCCTGGGCGGCCTTGGTCTGGGCGTTGGAGAGGTCCACCATGGCCCCGGCCACGTCGGCCACCGGAGCGACCGTGCGCGCGGCAGCACGCGTCGAGTTGAGGAAGGCCTGGCCCGAGCCGCTCTTGGCGATGCGCTGGTAGACGGGCGAGTCGCCCATCACCACGTCGAGCTGCTGGTTGAGGGTGTCCACCGTGCGCAGGGTGTTGCCGAGTTCGCGCGAGGCGCTGGCGACCGCCGAGCCGCGGGCCCAGCCCGAGGCGTTGGGGTTCGAGAAGGTCTGGTCGAGCTGGTTGAGGGTGGAGCCGCTGCGCACGAAGCGATCGCGCAGCATGTCCGACGACTTGATGATCGCCTCGCGGCGGGTGTCCGTCATCCAGGACTGGCGGGGCGTGGAGGCAGGGGCCGGCGCCGTCTTGCGGCTCGCGCTGGGGGGAATCAGGTTGGAAGCTCCGACCGATCCGGCCATGGTCTCCTCCGATGGAACGCCAGGTGCCCGAGGGCGCCACCGGTTCTATCGGGGCGAGCCGCCGCGATTCGGTAAGAACGAGTTGAATCGTGGACTAAGCTTTGGTGAAATCCGCGCGGTCTTGGGGTTCCAGGATGGTAAAGCCTCCCGGGGATGGGTATATCTCCGGTGGCGAGGCCGAGAGCCCGGATGAGGGGCTTTCCACGCTAGAAGTGCGAGTGTTCGATGTCCGAGAAGTTTCCACCCCTCTTGAATGCCTGTCTGTCGACCGGTGCCGTGGTGGCGGGCGTGGTCGGCTACCTGCTCATGCCGCCCGTCGCGAGCCAGGTGATCGCCGGGGCCTTCATCGCCCCGACGCCCAACCCGGCCGTGGCCGCCATGCACCCGGAGATCCGGCGCATCCAGGCGGCGGAGGCCAAGAATCTGCCGAATGTCCTCTTCGTGGACGTGCGCACGGAGCGCGAGTACGAGCGAGGCCACATCAAGGGCGCCCTGTGGGCCCCGCTCGAGAAGATAACCCTCGAGGCGGACAAGCTGCCGAGGGACCGGCCGATCGTCCTGTACTGTACCTGACCGAACGAGCACAAGAGCGCCAGTTCGGCGTCCATCCTGAAAGGCCTCGGCTTCGAGAACGTCTACGCCCTGCAGGGCGGCTTCCACCAGTGGGAAGCCCTGGGGCTGCCCGAGATGGGGGCAGCCACGAAGAGTCTCTAGACAGGACCCCCCGTCGCGTGACGGGGGGTCTTCCTTATGCCGGCTGAAAGGGCTTTTGAATCCCGCCCAGCACCCAGCGCAGGTACGTCCGGCGGATGGCCACCGCGCTCTTGCCACGGCGCAGCTGGAGCGCCAAGAGCGCAGGGTCCAGGGCGATGAGGATCGCATCCGCCAGGAGCTCGGCATCCTGGTCGGGGCACTCGCCGCGGGCGATCGCCTCCCGTAACAGGCGCACCACCAGCTCATGCTGCCAGCGATAGTACGGAGCCTCGAAGCGGCCCGCCCCTTGGCGCGAGGAGACCTCGAGCGTCGTCGCGTTGGCGAGCGTGAACTCCGCGACCCGATCCAGGAAATCAGCGAGCAAGCGCAAGCGGGGCGTCTGGCCGCTCTGGGCGAAGACGCGCATCACGTCCGCCTGCATGGCCCGCGCCTCCTCGTCCAGGAGGGCGACCATCAAGGTGGCCTTGTCGGCGAAGCGCCGGTACAGCGTCCCCTTTCCGACGCCCGCCTTCCGGGCGACATCATCCATCGAAACGGCACAGGCACCTTGCTCGCGAACCAGTTCGCGAGCCGCCGCCAGGATGCGGCGCCGGTTCTCGGCGGCATCCGCGCGTTCGACGGGAGCCTCGGAGGGGGTGGACAACATAGGGAGCTCAAACATCGACTTTCACCTCTTGACAAGAGGACTATAGTCCGGTTAGGGTAGTTGTGTCAATCGGACTACAGTCCGGTTTCCAAGTCCCGCCTCAACCACTTCAAGAAGGAGAACGCTCATGTCCTGGAACCTCGATAATGCCCACACCCGCATCGGCTTCTCGGTCAAGCACATGATGGTGTCGACCGTCCGTGGCGAGTTCAAGTCGTACACCGGCAAGCTGAACCTCGACACCGAAGACTTCACCCGTTCGACGGTGGAGGGCGAGATCGAGGTGGCGAGCATCGACACCGCCAACGCGGATCGCGACAACCACCTGCGCTCCGGCGACCTGTTCGACGTCGCCCAGTTCCCCAAGATCCTGTTCAAGAGCACC
>DATNQJ010000455.1:0-3752 GCA_036704085.1 Stenomitos sp. | reverse complement strand
GTTCGTAGCCAGATACTCTATCCAACTGAGCTACGGCCGCGTATTCAACCCGAAACTCTCGCCTCGAGTGGAACAGAATCCACTATATCACAGGGGGTGAGCCCTTGCAAGCTTTTCAGCTTGAACGCTATAGAGGATTGGAGCGGAGAGGGGGGGATTCGAACCCCCGATACGAGTTTAAGCCCATATACCTTCTTAGCAGGAAGGCGCTTTCAGCCACTCAGCCACCTCTCCAGGTGCGAGGTTCACATCGTACCACAGCCCATGCAGAAAGATCAACGCCTCGGTCCGGGTTCTCGTCGCCAACGATCGCCATGATCGCCTCGTCATGCCGACTCCCAGGCGATCACTTGGTAAGTGGGCGACCAAGAGGGTACAATGGGGGCCTCGATCCAAGGAGGAATACATGAGCAAGCCCATCCCTGTCACGGACGCCGAATTCGAAAAGGAAGTACTCCAGGCCGACAAAGCGGTCCTGGTCGATTTCTGGGCCACCTGGTGCGGTCCCTGCCGCATGATCGCCCCCATCCTGGAAGAGCTCGCCGTCGAGCACGATGCCAAGCTGAAGATCGCCAAGATCGACATCGATGCCAACGGCGCGCACGCCCAGAAGTATGGGGTTATGAGCATCCCGACCCTCATCCTCTTCAAGAATGGTGAGCCCGTCGAGCGGCTGGTCGGCTACATGCCCAAGGCCCAGCTCGAGTCGCGGATCATGCCCAAGCTCTAAGCGGCCCTCTCAGTCAGGCCTCTCTGGACGCCCGCCGGATTCCCGGCGGGCGTCTTCGTATGCGCCCGAACGGCCACCCCCAGGACCAGGGAACGGGGGCCCGGGCGATTTTCTGAGAATTTTCTAATGTGACGCACTCCTGGCGATTCTTCCCTTATGATGGCGAAATACTGGTCTCTATAAATCGCAATCCGGATTAAATACGGAATTTCATTACTTTTTATGGCAATGAGCCTGATATAGGAGGTGGGGAATGGGGGTCACGGGAATCGAAGGCCTGATTCTGATCTTGAGCGTCCTCTCGGCCCTCGGGGCCAGTCTCGCCTGGAATGCGGTCTGGCTCCGGGGCCGCCTGCTGACGCAGCTTGCGGTCTACATGGCCTCCAGCCTCCTGGGCGGCGCCGTCTTCGGATGGTTGCTCGGCCGCTTCGGGTTGCACCCCTTGGGCCTGACGGTGTCTGTCGTCGTCCTGGCGGCCGGCTGGATCGTCGGATTGGTCGGCCTCGTTCGAACCGTCATCCATCCGCTGACACGGCTGAACGGTCGGCTGCAGGCCCTGGCCGTCGGGGACCTGGATGAGGGGGCAGGGGCCGGCGCCATGGATTGGACGTCGCTGGGCGGAAACCTGCGGGAGATCGTCGGCAATCTCACCGAGATCGTCACGGTCGGGGAGGCCTTGGCTCAAGGCGACCTCAGCAAGACCATCACCCCGAAGAACGGGAAGGATCAAGTGGGCACGGTCATGGAGAATATGATCGACGCCCGGCGCAAGATCGTCTACAAGGTGCGAGACGTCGCCCTCACCGTCGCCGCGGCGGCCGAGACATCCGATGCCGCCGTCGCAGAGACCATCCGGGCGATTCGCACCATGGAAGAGAGCATCCAGCAGGTCGCCGAGAATGCGCGGACCCTGAGCGAACAGGTCGAAGAGACGTCCAGCTCCATCACCGAGTTGGGCGCCAGCGTGCGACAGGTCGCCGGCAGCGCCGAGTCCCTGGCGTCTGCCGTCGAGCAAACGTCAGCCAGCGTCGAAGAGCTGGCCGGCAACGTGAAGCACGTGGCGGAAAATGCGAACCAGGCCGATCTGGCCACCAAAAATGCGGCCGAAGCCGCGGCCCATGGCAGCCAATCGGTCGAGAAGACGGTCGCCGGAATGGGGGAGATCGGCCGGCTCATGGCGGAAATCGTCCCCGTCATCGCCGAACTGGGAAGCCGCTCGGCGGAGATCGGCTCGATCATCGAGGTGATCGACGACATCGCCGAGCAGACCAACCTCCTGGCCCTCAACGCCGCCATCGAGGCGGCGCGGGCCGGCGAGCACGGACGGGGCTTCGCGGTGGTCGCGGACGAGGTCCGGAAGCTGGCCGAGCGCTCCGCCAAGGCCACCGGCGAGATCACGCACCTGATCCGCGGCATCCAGCAGCAAACGGAGCACGCCATCACCTCGACCAAGCAGGGAGACATGGCGATCCAAGCCGGCATGGCGCTCTCCCAGGAGGCCGGCCGCTCCCTGCGTGACATCGAGAGCGCCGTCACCCGGGCCTCGCAGCTCATCGAGCAGATCGCGACCGCCACGCAGGAGCAGGCCAGCGCCGCGAGCCAGATCACCTCGACGATCAGCCACATGAACCTCATCACCCAGGAGGTCACGACGGCGACCACCGAGCAAGCCAAGGGAGCCGACCAGATCATCCGGGCCGTCGAGCGCATGACCGTCACCACCCAGCGGGTCGCCCAGGAAGCGGCCGAACAAAAGGCCCTGAGCGGGCAAGCGGAACTGGCGATCGAGAACATCACCCGGGCCTCCGGCGAGGTGCAAGACCAAGCCAACGCCCTCCTGGACTCGATGGCCTATTTCCGAGACGCCCATGGCCTCGTCGTTCAGCGTCCGCAGCTGGCCGCTCCCAAACCGCCGCTCCTCACCGCCCGCCGCTGAGCCCAGACAGTGGCCCTTAGATGGGGGTGGCGCGCCGCACCTTCTCCCAGGTCACGGGCTGGCTGCCGCGCATGAAGCGCAGCCCCCCCACCAGGGCCGCGTAGTTCAGAAACGCGAAGTAGAAGGGCACGTAGTACATCGGATGACGCCCCCCGTGGGCCTGCCGGTTCCAACCGTACGCCGCCAGCGCGTAGAACAGGACCTGCCCCAGCCAGAGCACTCGGTACAACGCGGGCCCCTCCAGGGCGAGCAGGGCATTGGTGAGCATGGCCAGGATCAGGAGGAACGGCACCAGGACCCAGCGCAGGACGCGGTGCGACACGTACTGGAAGGTGATGAGCGGCCGCCGGGGATACAGGAGATGCCCCAGCCGCACCACAGCCTGCCAGCCGCCGGCCACGATGCGGGTCTTGCGCTTGAACTCCTCGCCGATGGACGGCGAGGCCGCCTCCACGGAATAGGCCTCGGGCTCGTAGATCACGCGTAGGCCCTGATCGACCAGGCGCATGGAGAGCACGAAGTCCTCGATGATGGTGTCCTCTTCGACCGGCTCGTAGACCGAACGCCGCAGGGCGATGAGCTCGCCCGCCGCCCCCATGACCGAGCTCAGCTCCGAGTCGCAGCGCTTGAGGTAGGACTCGTAGCGCCAGTAGAGGCCCTCGCCGGCACTGACGTCGCCGGCGCGCCGCATGATTCGCTTCTCGCCCGCCACGCACGCCACCTGGGGATCGGCGAAGTGCCGGACCAGGTGGCGCAGGCATTCGGGGTTGAGCAGGGAGTTGGCATCGGAGCTCACGACGATGTCCCCCTGCACCAGGGGCATCACCCGGTTGATGGCATGGATCTTGCCGCGTCGCTCGGGACGGTACTCGACCCGCACCCCGCACGTGCGGTAGCGATGGGCCAGCTCCGGCGTGCGGTCGGTGCTGCCGTCGGCCACCACCACGATCTCGAGCCGATCGCGGGGGTATTCGAGCGCCAGGCAATTTTCGAGCTTGGCCTCGATCACGTCCTCCTCGTTGTAGGCCGCGATCAGGAGCGTGACCTTGGGGGTGATGGGCTGCATGCGGTGCGGCCGGCGGGCAG
>DATNQJ010000454.1:0-12110 GCA_036704085.1 Stenomitos sp. | reverse complement strand
TCAGTTCCTTCGACGCGCCGGAAGTGACCTGGCGCCAGAAGAAGGAGTGGCACGCCGGGGTCATCGTCCGCTCGGACGATCCCAAGCGGGTGGAAGAGCTGGTCAACGAGTATGCCCGGCGCTTCGCCACGGAGCTGATGGCTCACGCTCCGTCCAAGGAGCACCAGGACGCCACGGTCTAGCGTCTTCGAAAACGGGCCCCGCGCACGGCGCGGGGCCCGTTTCCTTTGGGCGGAGCAGACCGGCTAGCGACCTTGCGAGAGAGTCGGGTAGCCGGGAAGCTTGGGGAGGTGGACCGGGACGGGCTCGCCGGTCAGGGCCTTCAGGAACTCCACGATGTCGCTGACGTCCTGATCGCTCAGGTCCCAGTGATCGATGAGCGGATCGAGGTTGGGGAAGTCGAGATCGACGGTCTGGTAGTGCTTCACCGCGTCGAACAGGGTGGTGACGGATCCGTCGTGCATGTAGGGTCCCGTCAAGGCGACGTTGCGCAGGGACGGGGTCTTGAAGGCGCCCAGATCGCTCGGCTTCTTCGTCACCTCGAAGCGGCCCCGATCCGTGGTGCCGGAGCCCGGGATCCCGATGTTGTGGTACTTGCCGTCCGAGAAATTCGGGCCCTTGTGGCACGAGGTGCAATCGGCCTTGTTGGTGAAGAGCTCGAGCCCGCGCCTTGCCGCGGGACTGAGGGTCCCGTCGTCCCCCTCGATCCAGTGATCGAAGGCCGAATTCTTGCTGACGATCGTTCGCTCGAACGCGGCGAGGGCGGCCGCGGCCGTGTCCAGGGAGGGATCGGCGTTGAACACCGCATGGAAGCGCTCCCGGTACTCGGGGATCCCCTTCAAGGTGGCGGCGATCTGCTCGGCGTCCCCGTGCATCTCGTCGGGGTTCAGTATGGGGCCTTTGGCCTGTTCCTCGAGGGAGAGGGTACGGCCGTCGTGGAAGAAGGCGTCGTAGTAGGCGGCGTTCAGCAGGGTCGGGACGTTGCGGGGCAGCGGCTTGCCACGGTAGCCGATCCCCTTGGTGCGACCGTCCGCCCAGCCCAGCCCGGGGATGTGGCACGAGACACAGGCGAGCTTGCCGTCCCCCGAAAGGCGCGAGTCGAAGAAGAGTATGTTGCCGAGCTCCACCTTGGCGGGAGAACTCGGATTCTGCGGGGGCTCTGATACGGATGGCAACAGGCCGAGCTTGCCGAAGACCTGGCGGATCTGGCCCTTCTCAGCCATGACCGGAAGCGCAAGGAGGCCCATCAAGGCGGTCCCGAGCAAGAGTCGCTTGCCCCAGTTCCTCGTTCGTTGCCCCACCAATGGTTGCAGCTCCTTCAGTTCGCCAGATCCTTTATACCACGGGCAAGGGACCGATTTACCGAGATCCAGAACGTCGTTTTTGCGGCAGGTGTTGAATATATGATTTTTTTAATATGTGAAACGTATGTAAGGCAATAGTTTTTACGTTCGACGGGCATATATTGCTTGCCACCCGGAAATGAACGCAACCGCACGCGCTACCACCTTGCCGAGATGATTTTGCGAGTTCCACGTCCCTTGCCGTCTGTCCTGTCGCTGCGTTGCCTCGCTGCTTGCCTGGCGGCTCTCGCGATGTTCCCGAGCCCCCCAGCATGGGCGGCCGATGCGGATTTCACCTTCGGCGGCGTCGAGGGCCAGGACGAGATCGACCTGGACACCATCTTCAATTCGGACGTCGTCTCGGCCACCAAGCAGCTTCAGAAGCTCAAAGAGGCACCCGCCGTCATCGAGGTCATCACCGAGCGCGATCTGCACGAACGCGGCTATACCTCGGTGGCCGACGCGTTGCGCACGGTCCCCGGCTTCTCGGTCCTCTACGACTACTACAACTACAACGTCGGCGTGCGCGGGATCAGCGGAGGCATGCGCGCCTGGAGCCGGATCCTCAAGGTGATGATCAACAACCAGCCGGTCGGCTTGCGGACGGACGCCTCGACGTTTCTGGGCCCCGAGCTCATCCCGCTCGAATTGATCAGCCGGATCGAAATCATCCGGGGCCCCGGCTCCGCCTTGTATGGCGCCGACGCCTTCCTGGGCGTCATCAACATCGTCACGAAGAAGGGCATGGACTTCGACGGGGGGCAGCTCGCGCTCGGCGGCACGTCGCTGCTCAAGGGCGGCTTGAACGGGTCGCTGGCGTTGGGACAGGAAGTGCTCGCGTGGGACCAAAGCACCGACATGGCCTTCGGGATCAGTGGCGCCCAGGCGGATCGGTCCGGGCTCGGCGTGGCCAGTACGTCGCCCAAGGATGCGATCTTCGCGGGCAAAGCGACCTCGGAGGACGTGACGCGACCGCGCTCTTTGTTCGGCTCTTTCTCGGTCGGCGAGGACTCCCAGGGCAAATTCAGCGTCTCGACGAGCTATCAGCGGGCGGATAGCGCCGGCAAGTTCCTGGACTGGAGCATCGGGCAGCGAATCCTGGATAGCAAGAACCATCTGGTCGCCGACAACGCGTTCGTGCGCACGGCCTATGATCGCGCGATCGATGAGCACTTGTCACTGAGTGCCGGGGCGGCCTATGTCACGGGCGGACCAACCAGCGACGATCGCCTGGATATCGGCAATCCCAACTACTGGCAAGTTCGCAAAGCGGGCTATCGCGGGGTCGATGCCAACGGCGAGGTGCGCTACCAGTTCATGGAGCGCAATTCCTTGACGGTCGGAGCGGACTACACGAACACCGACCAGCGCATCCAGTCCATCTACAACCTCTTCAAGGTGGACTTCGGCAAGAACGCCGAGGGCTCCGAACGACTGGAGGGCACCGACCTCGGAACCAAGGACTTCGCCAATACCGGACTGTTCGCCCAGGGGATCGTCTACCCGCTGGAGCCCCTGGGCGTGACCGTGGGAGTGCGTAGCGACAGCCACAACATCTACGGCAACGTCCTCAACTCGCGAGCCGGGCTGGTCTACCAGTGGAGCGACGCGTTGACGTCGAAGCTGCTGTACGGAACCTCGTTCAAGGCGCCGACCCCGATGCAGCTGTTCGCGGCCCCCATCGCCGTCGGGGATGTCATCGGCAACCCCGATCTCAAGCCGGAAACGGCGCAAACCGTCGAATCCGAGCTGTCCTGGGCCCTCTCGCGGAATCTCCTGGCATCGACCAACGTCTTCTTCACCCAGGTGCAGGACATGGTGCGCTTTACCCGGCAGGCCGCGAACTACATCGCGAAGAATACGGCCAGTTCGGCGACCATGGGGCTCGAAGGCTCCTTGCGCTGGCAGTTTGGCCCGATTCGGGGCTATTGCAACGGGGCCTTCCAGAACACGGCGATCACCGGGGACTCGCAGGGCGTCTACACGTCCAACGACCCGCGCTCCGAGCTCTTTCCCAGCTTGACCCTCAATACCGGGGCTTTTGCCCCCCTTCCGGTTATCCCGGCCGACCTCAACCTCGAGGCGCGCTACGTGGGGTCGATGAAGCCTTCCGAGTCGAACTTCTACAGCAATGGCGGCGACGATTACGAGATTCCGGCCTCCCTGACCCTGGATCTCGCGCTGGTGAGCCGCAAGTTGTCGCTCATGGGTCAGGAGAGCGAACTGTCGCTCCGGATCACGAACCTGCTCGATTCCGAGGTGATCTATCCGGGCTTCAACGGCATCGACATTCCCGGAGAGGGACGAGCCGTCACCGCGCGCTTCGTCCAGCACTTCTAGCCATAATGCAGCCCCGTCGACCCGAGTCATCCTCCCCCCGTCTGTTGAAAGGACGTCCCATGAAACGCACGCCTTGGTTAGCCCTCACCGTGGCCTCCTCGTTGTCCCTGATCCTGGCCGGTTGTCCGGCGCCCGGCTCCAACCAGGGCACGAGCTCGACGGATACCGTCAAGATCGGCTACATCGGCACCATCACCGGGGGAGACGCCGTGCTGGGCGAGACGACCACCAACGCCGCCAAGCTCGCCATCGAGCAGATCAACGCGGCCGGCGGCGTCAACGGCAAGAACCTCGAGTTGCTGATCCGGGACGACGGGGGGGAAGAAGAGGCGGGTATCAAGGCGGCCCAGGCCCTGAAAGAGAAGGGCGTGGTCGCGGTGCTCGGCCCTGTTTACAGCGGAGTGGCCAAGCAGGTGATGGAGCAGGTGCTCCGGGAGGCCGGCATCCCGTCGATCTCCCCGTCGGCCACCTCGCCGCAGCTGACGACGTTCAACGACGGTGGGCTGTTCTTCCGGACCATTCCCTCGGACTCCCTGCAAGGAAAGGCCCTCTCGCAGCAGATCCAGGGGGACGGTCACTCCAAGATCGCCATCCTGTGCCGGGACAACTCCTACGGCAATGGCCTGGCGGATGCCCTCGTCAGCGATTTCAACGCGCACAACGGCAACATGGCCGTCAAGGTCGCCTACCCGGATACGGACGACCAAACGGGCTACGACGCCATTGCCGCCCGCATCCCCTCGGACGTCACCGCCATCACCCTGGCCGGCTACCTGACCGACGGCATCCAGATCTTCAAGGCCTGGCATACGGCGGGGGGCAACACGGCGGCGATCAAGTGGTACTTCTCTGAATCCTACTACGACGAGTCGTTCGCCAATAACGTCAACGCCACCTCGGCCCTCGAAGGCCTGAAGGGGACCAACCCGTACTCGGAGAGCCCGTACCTCGCGGACTTCAAGGCGGCCTACAAGGATCGTTTCAAGCTGGACGCGGCCTACTTCGCCGAGAATGCCTACGACGCCACCATGCTCTTGGCCCTGGCGATGGTCAAGGGCGGCGCGAACACCCCGGCGGCCATCAAGGACAATCTCGTCTCGGTCGCCGCGGGCGGTACCAAGCAGACGGGTATCGGCAGCGCCGGCTTCGCCGATGCGGTCGCCAAACTCAAGGCCGGCACCGATCTCGACTACGACGGGGCCTCGGGCACCTGCGACATGGACGCCAACGGTGAGCTCACCCGCGGCAGCTACATGATCTGGTCCTGGCAAAACGGCAAGCCCGTCCCCTCGGGCAACATCGTGCGGTTCTAGGGCCAAAGCCGGTTCGTAGGGCGGCTCTGTCCTGCGAACCGGCGGACCTGTTGAGGATGGTAGCCATGGAGACGGAACAGTCGAGCCCCGGATCGCCACGCCCTCCGCGTCGTCGGGAAAGGGTCGGCCTCCAGACGAAGTTGCGGATCGCCTTTCTGAGCGTGGCCATCCTGCCCGCGCTGGTCGGGTTGGCCCTCCAGTTGCAATCCAGCGAGCAGAATCTGCTCGGCGTGGTCCGTACCGTCACGAACCTGGGGCGCACCTCCCTCGAGGGAACCAGTGAACAGATTGCCGACTCGTCGGTCCAGAACCTGACGAGAACCAGCGACCAGTTGATCAAGCTCAGCCAGGAGTCGATCAACAAGACCAGCGACGAGCTCATGCATGTCAGCCAGGACAAGTTACAGGGGGCCAGCCGGCAGGTCATCGACCTGAGTCTCGAGACCAACCACCAGGTCGCTCAGGGCATGGTCGGCCTGAGCAAGGAGGCCGCCGGCAAGCTGAGTAGCGAACTCATCGACCTGAGCAAGGCAGCCAACAGCAACCTGTCGCAGACGACCTCCGCGATCGCCGAGCGGGCCGTCGAGGGGAATACCGATCGGCTGATTGCCATCAACGAGCGCCTGGCGGATGAACTGAGCGACTATCTGGAAAAGACGAACCAGCAGACGGCCAAGGCCGTCTCCCAGGGGCTGCTGACCGAGCTCGAGCGCGAGCCGCTCGTCAACTTCCGGATCCTCGCCCAGGTCATGGCGCAGACGTTCGCGGGCGGCAAGCTCGTCGATCGGAACGAGGCCTACGTCACGGTCATCAACCGCAAGGGCAACGTCCAGGCGAGCACGCGGTACCGACGTGCGACTCCCCTGCAGCACCTGGAGATCGTCCAGCGCGCCCTCAACGATCCTCCGGAGCTGGCGGCGCAGACTCCCCTGATCACCTACCGTGACGGCAAGGACACCTACATGGGGGTCTATGCCCGCCGCAACGACGGCGGAGCGGTCATCATCAGCTACAACCTCGCCAAGGCCCAGAGCGACCTGGAAAGCCTCGGCAAGCTCGTGAACGGCTCCTTCGACCATCTGGTCAAGACGACGACGGCCGGAACCCGTGAAGCCATCTCGACGAGCACTCCGCGCATCAAGTCAGAGGCCGCCCAGCTCACGCGCGATACGATCCGTACGATCAAGGCCGAGTCGGAGCGCGTCAGTCGCCAATCGGCAGAGCAGATGGCCCACCGCGCCACTCAGATCTCGCACGCCTACGAAGCGGACATGACGGCACAGGCCAGGTCGCTGACCCATCAGGCGGCCTCGCTCATGCATGACAGCTCTCAGCAGGTCATCGAGCGGGCCCTGAACGAGATGGCGCCCATCGGAAAGCGCTCCGCGCAACAGGCCGTGGCGGCGATGGAGCCTCAGGCGCAGCGAGCCGTCGATCGCATCAAGAAGCAGTTGCCGGCACGGATCAGACAGGCCAGCACAAGGGCGGCCGATCGCATGCTCCCCGCGGCCGATGTCGCCGTGCAGAGCTCGCGGCTATCCGCCCTCACCATGGCCCTGGGCATCCTGGCCCTTTCCGCGCTCGCCGGGATCGTCGTGAGCTACCGGCTTTCCAAGCAGATCGCCGATCCGATCGAGGTCCAAGAGAAGCTCCAGCAGGCGGAGCTCGACCGGATGGGCAAGGAGATGGAGATCGCCACCCGGATCCAGACGGCGCTCATTCCGAGCCGCTGGGAGATCACGGATTACGATCTGTCCATGGGGCTGATCACGGCCACCGAGGTGGGCGGGGATCTCATCGATTACCTGCCCGGAACCGACGGACAGTTCTGGCTGGCGGTCGGGGACGTCACGGGGCATGGCTTGACGCCGGGCCTGGTGATGATGATGGCGCAGAGCATCCTGACCTCCCACGTCATGGCCACTCCCGACGCCTCTCCGAGCGCCATCCTGACCTGGGTGAACGCGGCGCTGCACCAGAACGTCAAGTATCGCCTCCACAACGACAACTACATGACCCTCCAGCTCCTGCATCACCTGGGGGACGGTCGTTTCGTGGCGGCGGGGATGCACCTGGACGTCCTCATCCACCGCTGCCGAACGGGGCAGGTGGAACGAATCGACGTGCCCGGCTTCTGGACCGGCTTCCTCCAATTGGACGATATTTCCATCCTGGTGCTGAGGCGCCAGCCCGTGGCCATTCCAAGCGAACGGGAGGCTTGCGCCCTCGATTAAAAAGAGCCGATGAGCGGTCGCTCCTTGAGGCTATGACTCGGGCGGCGCCCCCCATCGGGGAAGGGAGACCCAGAACACCGCCCCGTGGGGCTGCGCACTCCGCACGCCGATGGAGCCGCCGTGGGCCTCCACGAGCGCCTTGCTGATGCTCAGTCCCAGGCCCGTCCCTTTCTTCCGCTTGCCGGAGTCCAGCTGCACGAAGCGCTGGAAGAGCCTCGCCATGTCCTCGGGGGCAATCCCCTCGCCGTTGTCCTCCACCTCGAATCGCACCGTGTCCTCCTCCAGCAGGACGCGGACGGTGACGGCGCCGCCCGACGGCGTGAACTTGAGAGCGTTGGAAAGCAGGTTGGCCAGCACCTGCCCGATGCGCTGGGCGTCTACCCGCATGACCAGGGGCTGATCCAGGTGATCCATGCGCAACGCCACGTTTGCCTCATTCGCTTGGGGCAGGAAGCTGTCGACGATCTCGCGGATCTGGGGAGCCATGTCGACCTGTTCGAGCTTCAACAGGAAGGTGCCCGCCTCCATGCGGGCGAAGTCCAGGAGGTCGTCCACCAGGCGCTGCAGGCGTTGGGTGCTGTCCTGGATCTGGCGGACGAATTGCTCCTGAGTGGGGGTCAGGCTCCCCCCGATGTGG
Source organism: Stenomitos sp. (assembly GCA_036704085.1). Taxonomy (GTDB): domain Bacteria; phylum Cyanobacteriota; class Sericytochromatia; order S15B-MN24; family UBA4093; genus DATNQJ01. The sequence goes on along the minus strand of DATNQJ010000454.1, from coordinate 4,243 downwards.
TCCTCGAGGAACTCGGCATAGCCCTTGATGCTGGTCAAGGGGGTCCGCAGCTCGTGCGAGACGGAATTGACGAAGCTGCTCTTCAGCCGATCGAGCTCCTTGGCCTTCTCCAGCTCCACTGTGCGCTGGATGACCTCCTCTTCGGCCCGCTTGCGCTCCAATTCAGCCTCCAGGCGCTTTGCGACCACCTTCAGCAGCATGTAGGCGTCGTCCACATTCGCCAGGGGGGCGGTGTGCATGACGGCGACCAGGCCCATGGGGTTGCCGGCGGAGTCGAAGAGCGGCATCCCGGCATAGCTCTCGAGGCCAAGCGGCTTCAGGAATGGGTCCTCCGGGAACTGCATGGCGAGTTCGAACGGGAAGGCTCGGAACTGTTGACCGAACACCTGCTGGCACGGAGTGCCCTGGAGGGGATAGGCAAATCCCTCGACGACCTCGCCGCGCCGCAACAACACCACCGGGCGCATGGTCGCGGGGTCCGTGGCGGAGACCTCGTCGATGAGCACGTAGTCAACGTGGAGGGCCTTGGCCAGGTACTGGGCAATCGAGGTGAAGAACGTCTGGCCGGTGGACGCCGACAGCCCCTGCGCCAGCTCGGTCAAGGCGTTCTCCAGCCGCTTCTGCTCGGTGATGTCGCGCGAGATCCCGATCAGGCCCAGCAGCTCTCCGGTCGACGAGCAATAGGGAAACTTGATGGTCTGGTATACCCGCTCGGATTGGCCCGACCCCAGGACGTTCTCAACGGTGTAAGGCCGCCGCTCGGTGAGGACCTGCCGATCGTCCGCCTCGATGCGCCGGGCGATCTCGGAGGGCAGGAGCTCCGCATCCGTCCTTCCGAGAATCTCCGCGAGGGGCCGTTTCACTAGAGCCACGCCCGCAGGGTTGAGCAGCAGGTACCGCCCCTTCCGATCCTTGATGAAGATGGGATCCGGAGCGTGGTCGACGATGGCCGTCAGCTTGGCCTCGTTGCCAGGCAGGCCGTCCTGCATGCCCTGGTGGTCGGTCCCGGCGAGGGAGCGCTGAATGGCGCAATGGAGGAACTCGGCTTCGCTCAGCCCTTGCTGGCGCGCGAGTTCCTGGAGTTGCGCCAGCTCTGCGTCACTCAGTTTGAGCGGGGGAACGGAAGGGCTCACAACGACGATCCTCGACAGGGCTCCGATATCCCCACATTATCCCACCCGGCGGAACCGAGGACAACGCGGTGGGATGGAAGGGCCGTCCCGGCGGACCGGATCCCCCCAGGCCGGGATCTGATCCGCTCCACCCGGCGGATACACGCCTTGGAGACGGGGGGAAAATACGGATGTCATTAATGATACTGTACAGTACGGTACGGTTACTGAGTTTCCGGACCCTGGTCCGATTAAGGAAGGCATGAGGCCTTGCCCAAGACCGAGAGAGCCCAACAAAAGCGCGACGCCATCGTGAAGGCGGCTTCGGTCCTGTTCCTGGAGCGCGGCTTCAATGGCGTCAGCCTGGATGACGTCCTCCAGGTCACGGGTGGCTCGAAGAGCACGCTCTACAGCTACTTCGGTAGCAAGGACGGCCTCTTCGAGGCGGTGATCTTGCGGATCTGCGACGAGGCCCTCATCCCGCTGCGAGCCCTCGAGCTGCACCATCTGCCGCTGCGTGAGGCGCTGACCCGGATGGGCGTGAGCGTGCTGAACGTGCTGTCCGAGCCCGTCGCGGTCGAGGCTTACCGGCTCGCCATCTCCGAGGCGCCGCGCCATCCGGAGGCAGCGCGTGCCTACTACGAGGCGGCGCCGAACGTGGCGGCCGGGATCTTGGCGACCTACCTCGCGGAGCGCCAAGCGGCCGGTGAGCTGCGGGGCGACCTCGGGGAGCCTCGTCGTCTGGCCAGCCTCTTCATCGACTCCCTGGTGCACAACCTCTTGATGAAAGCCTTGCTCGGCATCGCGCCGGTCCTGCGCCGTGACGAGGACGACCCGTTCGTCCGGGATGCCGTCGAGGCGTTCATGCACGGCCTCGTGCGAGGTTGAACCCTTTGTTACCCCCCGATAAAGCGAAGGAGCTATCGAATGAACACCTATGACTTCTCGAAGAAGGTCGCCATCGTCACCGGCGGCGGCTCGGGCATCGGCGAGGCGTGCGTGCAGGACCTCGCCCGCAACGGCGCCAAGGTCGTGGTGGCCGACATCAACCCCGAGGCCGCCGAGCGCGTCGCGGCGGCCATCAAGGCGGCCGGCGGCCAGGCCGCGGCGGTCAAGGTCGACGTCGCCAACCCCGCTTCGGTCGAGGCGATGGTGCGCTTTGCCGTCGACACCTTCGGCGGGCTGGACATCGCCGTGAACAACGCCGGGATCGGCGGCCCGATCGGCGACACGGGCGAGTACGACATCGCGGGCTGGGACCGCGTGATCTCCATCAACCTGAGCGCCGTCTTCTACTGCATGCGCCACCAGATCCCCGCCATGCTGGCGCGGGGGGGCGGGGCGATCATCAACATGGCCTCGGTGCTCGGCTCGGTCGGCTTCCCCCAGTCCTCGGCCTACGTGGCCGCAAAGCACGGCGTCGTCGGTCTGACGAAGAGCGCGGCGCTCGAGTACGGCACGCGGAACGTGCGCGTGATGGCGGTGGGCCCCGGCTTCATCGAGACGCCGCTCGCCAAGATGCCGGAAGACGCCCACAACTACATCGCCGCCAAGCATGCGACGCAGCGCTGGGGCAAGCCGGAGGAAGTGGCGGCCTTGGTCAGCTTCCTCGCCTCGGATGCGGCCTCGTTCGTCACCGGTAGCTACCACCTGGTCGATGGCGGCTACACCGCCCAGTAACGCGCGAACCCGCTGGGAAAACGAGCCCCCGAGCGTGCCTCACGCTCGGGGGCTCGTTCCATGGTTGCAGGGGAACTCCCGTTAACGACCTTGCTGCAGGGCCTCGTGTGTCAACTGCGCCTCGGTCTCCGTGAGGCTGTTGTCACCCTGGCGCTCGCGCGTCACGTTCATGTCCAGTCGCCAGAACAGAAAGTTCTCATACCCCAACTGCTCCAGGTGGTGGGTCAAGTCACTCACGTCCTGGGAGTTCGTGCGGTAGGATCCCCAGTCGTCGGCCTGCAACTCGGCGATCATGGCCGGCTTGCCCGTCTTCTTCGCCAGTTCGAGGGCGTAGGAGGGCGTCCCGACGGTGCGGGGATACTCGCCCGGAGCCGGCGTGCGCTTGTAGACGTCGAGGCCCACGAGGTCCGCCAACTGAAAGGCCTGATCGATCATGGGGCGGCGGTCGGCATCGGACCAGCAGTTGATCATGACGGGGCGCCGATGGCCATCTGCCTGGCGCAGGATGGCCGCCTCCTCCGCCACCATGCCTTGATCGAGGCGCATCTTGTCCGGCCCCGCCGGATCGAATGGCTCGTTCTCGACCTGCCACATGACCACCGCCGGGTTGTCGGCCACGTGCTCGGCGACCTTGCGCACAAAGTCCTCGCTCTGGCCTCGGAAGCGCGCATCCTGACTGGGAACCGACTCGCCCTTGGGCTTGGCCCAGCTCGGCACGTGGTACTCGGGCCAGTTGGGCCCCTTGGCCCCGACGGAGAGCACGACCTTGATGCCGTGGCGCTGGGCAGCGGCGAGATAGGCGTCCAGCTTCGCGAAATCGGCATCGCCTGGGCCCTTCGGCTCGATCTGGTCCCAGTAGGCACCGAGCCGAACGGTATTCATGCCCATGGCCGCAATCTTGGCCATCAGGGCATCGGGATCGGCATGCGGATCGTTCATCAAGGCATCGTCGAGCGTCGTGCCCATCATCCGGTCCGGTAGGCCCGCCTGCGGAAACTTCCGCTGGAGATCCAGCATGGAGGGGAAGGGCCCCTGCGGCGGTCCCTCGAGCTTTGCCTTGACCCGATCCACGACCTCGGCGTAGCCGATGTGGACGGCGCTCGAGGCCAGGGAGACCGTATCTTTGAAACTGTGAATCCCCGCCTCTGCAGCCAGGTTCTCGACTTGGCGTTTGACCTGGTTGGCCTGGTCGGCGACGCGCTGGACGAGCGATGGTGGGTGAGTCGTTTGCTTCCGCTGGATGTTGTCGAACGAACCCATGACAGCCTCCTCTGGATCCCAGGCCTTCATACCCAGCTTCGTGATAAAGCTTGGTCGGCAATCCCCGTCCACCTGAGCGCCCCCTGTCGCAAAGTCGGGAGACGCTTTAGAGTGAAGGTTGGAATCGCCCGGGCATCAGAAAGGCACCGCTGTGTGGGGTACTCTGCTTAACATGACCACGGTCACCATGG
>DATNQJ010000453.1:0-11841 GCA_036704085.1 Stenomitos sp. | reverse complement strand
GAGGAGGCCCTGTCGGAGCAGGAAGCGGCCGCATCGAGGGCCCTTCTCGAGCAGGCCGAGCGATTGCAGGTCGAGCATGAATCGGTGCTCGCCCAGCTCCGGGAGGGCCATCGCGACGCCCTCGAGCGACTGAGGCTCGAGCATGACGCCCGGCTGAACGAACTGGGGAAGGCGGTACGCCGCGAGACCGAGCAGGAGCTCCAGCGGCATTTCAGCGCCGAGTTGCAGGCCGTCGAGGAGCGAGTCCGCCGGGATACCGAACGGGCCATGCAGGCGGCCTTCGCGGCCGAACGCACGAGCGCGGGACCCGAGCAGGACGAGGACCGGCTGCGTGAGGCCAGGGCAGAGGGCTACACCCAGGGCCTCAACGAGAGTGCCCGGCGATACGAAGAGGCCATCACCCGGGCGGCGTTCGAGCATCGCGAGGCCGTCGAGGCGGCCTACCGGAAGGGCTTCGACGAGGCTGGCGGTCAGACGGAGAAGGAGCTGAGGGCCTCCTACCAGGAAGGCTACCGGCAAGGCTTGCTCGAGGCAGGCAAGGAGTTCGCCGGGGCGGCCGGCACGGTGCCCCCTCCCCTCCTGGACGAGGCCCGGCGCCAGGCCTACGAGAATGGTTACGAGGACGGGCGCGGCGTGGGCCTCGCCCGGGGCCGGCGCCAGGCCGAGGTGGAGCTCTCGGCGAGGCTGCAGGAGGCCACGCGGGCGGCCTATCGAGAGGGCTTCCTCGATGGCAAGCGTGCGGTGGCCGATGCCGAGCGGTCGTGGGCTCTCGGAGTCCTGCACTTGCCGCCCGACGCCTCGGCCTCCGAGGTCAAGCAGCACTACAAGCGCCTGAGTATGGCCCTGCATCCCGATCAGAACCCGCAGCTCGGCGACGCCTTCATCAAGAACCTGAACCGCGCCAGAGAGCTGCTCGACAGCTGAGGCTGGACGACCGAGCGAGCGGCGTGTAACCTGAAAGCCGCACCGTTCTCCCCGAGGTATTCGCTATGCCCATGATCGAGTTCAACCGCGCCGAGCAGCAGACGCTGCTCGATGCGATCCGTCGTTATATGACGACCAACCAGTCGCCGCCCGTGTTCCTGATGGGCAACCAGGCGATTACCGCCCTCAACCAGCGCCGCCGGACGCCGGGCCCCATCCGCGTCCAGGTGCCCACGGCCACCGTGACCCTCATGCGGGCGGCCGTCGTGGACTACTCGCGCCACCGCGAGGGGGACTACGCCGACCTCCTCGGCAAGCTGTCCACCTAACCCACGCTTCCCTGACGACCTTTCAGGCAACCCGCTCCCCTCGATTCGTTCGCAAGGAACGTAGCCCAGGGGGCGGGGCGTTGCTATGCTCGCGAACACTCACACTTGGCCGGGCCCGTCCCGGAGAAGGAGGCGTTCAGCGTATGCACGGCAAAGTCGCCATTGTGACCGGCAGCTCCCGGGGGATCGGCCGCGAGATCGCGCTCGCCTTGGCCAAGCGCGGAGTGAACGTCGTCCTCAACTACCAGAAGGACAAGGCCTCCGCCGAAGCGGTCGCGTGCGAGATCCGGGCCCTCGGGGCCCAGGCCGAGGTCGTCGAGGCCGACGTGCGGCACTACGACCAGGCGCAACGCCTGGCCGAACGCGCCATGGACCGCTTCGGGCGCATCGACGTGCTGGTCAACAACGCGGGCATCACCCGCGACAAGACGTTCCGTAAGATGCTGCCCGAGCACTGGCACGAGGTCATCGACGTCAACCTGCACGGGGTCTTCAATGCGACCAAGGCCGTGATCGAGCCCATGTGCGACCAGCGTTCGGGTTGCATCGTGTCGATCTCGTCGATCATCGGCGAGATGGGCAACGCGGGCCAGGCCAACTACGCGGCCTCCAAGGCGGCCATCATCGGCTTCACCAAGTCGCTCGCCAAGGAGATGGCGCGACACAACGTGCGCGTGAACGCCGTGGCGCCGGGCTTCACCGAGACCGACATGCTCGTCGCCGTGCCGGACGAGGCCAAGGAGAAGATCCTCACGCAGATTCCCCTCGGCACCTTCGCGAGCCCGCAGGACGTGGCCCACGGCGTGCTCTACCTCTGCGACGAGAGCGGACGCCACATTACCGGGCACGTGCTGAGCATCAATGGGGGGATGTACGTCTAGAGAGCCCTTAGCCGCCGCTCGAGAGGTCACGCCGCGCGAAGACGCCGAAGGCCGCGAGCCCCCAGAAGGCCATGAGACCGAAGGCCAGGGCCAGTGAGCCGCCGGGCGCCGATCCGAGGGAGAGACGCTCGGCGGTTTCCGTCAGCCAGCCGATGGGGAGCACCCAGCTCACGGCCTCGAGGAGGCGCGCATTCATGGAGGAGCCCATGGTCTCGGCGACCGGCGCCAGTTGCCGGGCGGCCATGCTCAGGATCCACGCGAAGACGGTGGCCACCAGCGCGGTGGTGGCCGGAGCGAGGCAGGACGCGAAGAGCGTGAAGGCGACCACGACCCATGACACCAGGCTCGAGGCCACGAAGCCAAAGAGCGTCGGCAGGAAGAGGGACGAGCCGAGCTTGATGCTGAGCGCGAGGGCGGCGATCACGCCCCAGCAGGTCCAGGCCGCGAGCATCCAGAGGCCGGCGGCAAGCCCCTTGCCGAGCAGCACCTCGAAGCGCGAGAGCGGCTTGGTCACCAGGAGCAGGATGGTGCCACGCTCGAGTTCAGCGGGCAAGAGCGAACTCGTGAGGGCGGCCGCCAGGAAGAGCGCCACGAACTGGGCGAAGTGAAGCAGCCCGCCGCGCAGGGCGTCGCCCGCTGCCGCCTGGCCGTTGATGCTGATCGCCTGGAGGGGCAGGAAGGCGGGCAAGAGCATGAGCACCGCCACGGCCAGAAAGCCCCAGGGCGTCTTCTGTCGCCATTGCTCGACGAGCGTCATGCGCACGAGCGTGAGCATCTTCATGCGTCCTCCTCCACCACCCGGACGAACAGGTCCTCGAGGCTCTCCCGGGTGGGAATCAGGCCGTAGAGGCGGGCGCCGGCCGTCGAGACGGCCTCGGCCACGAGCGGGATGCGCGCCTCGTCCGAGACATCGAGCGCCAACTCCGCTATGTCATCCTGCTGCGTGATCCGCAGACCGGTTCCGAGATGCCCGAGGGCCTCGGTGAGCGCCGGGGTGAGCCCCCCGACGCGGACCTGGAGGCTGATGCCCCCCTCCAGGAGGCTCGCGATGGAGCCCTGACGCTCCAGGCGCCCCTTGCGCATGATGGCGACGCGATCGCACACCCGCTCGATGTCCGAGAGGATGTGGGAGTTCAGCAGCACGGTCTTGCCCCGGTCGCGCAGCCCCTCGACGATGACGCGCACGTCCCGCCGCCCGATGGGATCCAGGGCGGAGGTGGGCTCGTCCAGGATGAGCAGGTCCGGATCGTTCAAGAGCGCCTGAGCCAGCGCCAGGCGCTGCTGCATGCCCTTTGAGAAGGTGGCGATGGGTGACTCGGCCCGCTCGAAGAGGCCCACCAGCTTCAGCATCTCGTCGATGCGGCGTCGCAGGGCCTCGCCGCCCAGGCCATAGAGCTCGCCCTGATACCCAAGGAACTCGCGGGCGCGTAGGTAGCCGGGCAACTGGAAGCGTTCGGGGACATAGCCGATCCGGCGCCGAACCGCCGTGTCCCGCATGCCTTGGCCCATCAGCGAGAATTGGCCACTTGAGGGCCGTATGGCGCCCAACAGCATCAGGATGGTGGTCGTCTTACCGGCCCCGTTGGGACCCAAGAGCCCGAAGGTGGAGCCTTCGGGGACCGTCAGCGTGAGATCCTGGACGGCCACGGTCGTTCCTTGCCAGAGACGATGGTACGTCTTGCCGAGGCCGTGGGTGGCGATGACCGGTTTAGGCATGGTTGCTCCTCTTGCGGTCGTCATGATACGGCCCGTGCGGCCGTTTGGCGAGAGGCATAGCTATGTCGCGACGAAATGTCTTGACATAGCTATGCCGATCGACTACAAAAGAGACATAGCTAACTACCGCTTGAAACAGGGAGTCGATCGTGGAACCGGACGTGAACCTCAAGGCAGGAGCAAAGGCACGCTTGGAGGCGGTGCGGGCCCGGATCGAGTCGCTGCGTCAGGAGATGGCGGCTCATGAGAAGGCGCTCGCCGACCTGCGCGCCCAGTTGCCGGAGCTGGAGTTCGAGGAGGCGGCCATGCGCTTCATTGTCGAAGGCGCGGCGGCGGTCCGCCCCAGGGCGCCTGCGTCGGGCGAGCCGCGCCGCAAGCTTTCCCGCCCCGAGCTCATCGACGTGATCAAGCGGCATCTCGAGGCGACGGGCCGTCCCGTGGAGGTGGGCGACCTGCATCAGTACCTGGAAGAGGCCGAGCGAATCGACCTGGGCGCCAACGCCCGCAACTACCTGTGCGGCGTCTTGAGCCGCAACAAGGACGTGCACTTTGCCAACGTCGGCAAGGGCGAATGGTGGCTTGCCGGCCGCCCGACGCCCTAGCCCAAAAAAGTCGAGGCGGCGCGTTGCCGCGCGCCGCCTCGTCACTGTTCCGCGGGATTGGGTTGCCGCCCTCCCTGCGGAGATCCCCCTGCATGACCGCGAGAGGAGACCTTGATGAGACAGCATACCGCACGCCGCGCGGCGGCGTCCACCCCTGACTACGACTACTATCGTCGGCTCTATGCCCACACCTGGAAGCCCGGCTGCAAGCGGGTCCAGTGGGTGCTGTCGCTGCTTTCGGAGCGCGGCATTCCCTTCGAGGCGGACGGCTTTATGGCGGACAGCACGGCCTGGGCGACGGATCGTCCGGCCGCACGCCACATCCCCGACATCCGCATCCTGGCGTCGTAGGGAGGGAGCTATGTCGAATCTCGAACGCTCGAAGCCGCCCATCCGACTCGAGGTGACGGGCACGGACAGCCCGAACGTCCCCTTGCAGGCCCCGCTCTGGATCCTGGAGGGAAAGGCCCGCTATGCCGAGGAGCATCCGGACGAGGAGATCTACATCGTCCACGTGCTCGACACGCCTCGCCTCAAGCGCCCCATCATCCGGGCCCTGCGGGCAAAAGGGCTCCTCGGGCGCTACCCGATCGAGATCAAGCGGCCGTATGGGGCACCCGAGCGCTATCTCGTCGTGCCGGTCACGGCCCCCGAGATCATGCGCGAGGAGGTCTTCATGCGCCTGCTCAAGGAGCGGTGCACGCCCTTGCAGCAACAGCTCTCGCTCTTCGGAGCGAGCTGAAGCCGGGCGTTCCCAGGGGCGCTCGCCTTGGCGACCGGGAGCCGACCCATTGAGCTTCCTTGGTCGGTCGGCCATAATGAGGGAGCGCCCCTTCTAGAGCAAAAGGAGTAGGTCATTGAGCGAAAACGTCCAGATGAGCGAGAAGACGATGGGTATTGCGCGGATCATCGACCAGATCCCGATCTTCTCGGACCTGCCCACCGCCGAAGTCGACCAGTTGGCGTCCTACTTCCGCCTGAAGAAATGGGCGACGGGCGAAACCCTCTTCAACGAGGGCGAGAACAGCCATGACCTGATTTTCGTGGTCACGGGGACGGTCTCGGTCCGGAAGAAGGACAAGGCCGGCCAGCAGAAGGAGATCGCGAAGCTCGAGGGCAAGAATGTCCTCGGAGAGGTGGCCTTCGTGGACAAGAGCCTGCGGTCGGCCACGGCAGTCGCCATCAGCGAGGCGACGGGGATCGCCATGAGTCAGGAACACCTGGATTCCATCTGCGACTTCAACCCCAGCCTCGCCATCAAGCTGCTCAAGAAGCTCAATCGCCTGCTCTCCCTCAAGCTCCGCAAGACCAGCAAGGAATTCGCGGAAGTCGCGGCCTCGGTCGAGAAGTAGCAGGGCCATGAGCGACGTACGCCTCGAGATCCGTGACCACATCGCCCTTCTGACCCTCGCGCGGCCCGACAAGCTGAACGCCCTGACGCACGCCATGGGCTCGGCCATCCAGGACGCGGTCGCGCAACTCAACGCGGAGGCCGCCGTTCGCGTGGTCCTGGTGCGCGGTGAGGGGCGGAGCTTCTCGGCGGGGGGCGACCTCGACTTCCTGCGCGACAATGCCCAGCGCTCCCCCGAGGACAACACGCGGGGCATGCGGGCCTTCTACGAGAAGTTCCTCTCGGTCCGCCAATTGAAAGTTCCCTCGATTGCCGTGGTGCACGGGCGCGCCACCGGCGCGGGGCTCATGTTCGCCCTGGGGTGCGACCTGCGCGTCGCCTCCGAGGAGGCGATCGTGGCCGCGAACTTCGTGCGGGTGGGCCTCAACCCGGGCATGGGCGGGACCTACCTCCTCGAGCGCCTGGTGGGGCCGGGACCGGCGGCGGAGCTCGTGTACACGGGCCGGGACGTGCTGATGGGCGAGGCCCTCGCCATTGGCCTGGTCAACCACGTGGTCCAGGCGGAACACCTGGAGGAGACCGCCTGGAAGCTCGCCGAGTCCATCGCGCAGAACGCACCGGTCGCCGTGCGACGCACCAAGGCCATCCTGGCCCACCAGGCCGGATCCCTGACGGAGGCCCTCGATCTAGAGGCCGCGGGCCAGGCCGAATGCTTTGCCTCCGAGGACCTGCTCGAAGGGATCCGTGCCATCCAGGAGCGCCGCCGGCCCCAGTTCAGCGGCCACTAGCGGTGGGCGCCGATGCACTGGCGGCAGTCGTGCCGGTCGGTGCCATGTACACCGGTCGGTTGGCGAGCTTGGACAACAGATCGAGCTGGCGCTGGTGCTCCCGGTCGGCGCGAGCGTCCTCCGGATCGGTGAAGAGGACCGCCAGCGCGGTGATGACGTCGTCCGTCTGCTGCTTGGTGTCCACCAGCCGGTAGTTGTCGAGCAACACGAGGATCCGGTCGCGGGCGTCCTCCGAGAGGTCCGTCCGCCAGGCGATGGCGATGAGCTCCCGGAGGGCCTGTCGGCCCTTGAGGCTGGCTGTCGAGGCGTTCAGCGATGCCACGAGCAGCTTCTGGACCCTGGCGACCCAGCCCTTGAGCGGAGCACCGCCGAAGGTGACCTCGATCTCGGGAGCCGAGTCACCGGTGGGATCCTCGTACCCCTGGGCGATGAAGCGCTCCAAGAGGGACTGCTCGCCGCGGTCGATGACCAGGTCGTTCTCGAGGGCGGCGGCGATCAGGCGATCGAGCTTGGCCCGATCCAGGGGCTGATCCAGGATGAGGTCGGCGTGCAGCCGGTTCAGGCGATCGAGGTGCGGCGTCCGGGCGGCCAGCGCCGGAGCGGCGCTCACCGAGACCAGCATGCACAAGGCCAAGAGCGAACGGCGAATCATCGCACCTCCTAGGGGCCCTCGGCCCATGGGTAGCATACCCGACGGACTAGCCGCCCATTCGACGCTATAATAGCCGAGAGGAGGCGACCGTGAACCTGAACGAGATGCGCACGTTTACCGAGATCCTTCGTCGGGGGAGCCTGACGGAGGCGGGCCGTGCGCTGGGTCTGACCCAGTCCGGGGTCACGCGGCAGTTGCAACGGCTCGAGCAGGACCTCGGCGCCACCCTCTTGCGCCGAGACACGGCCCCGGTGACCGCGACGGTGGCGGGCGAGCGATTTGGCGTCTTCGCCAACCAGTTCCTGCGGGAGTTCGATGCCATGCGCCAGGAGCTGGCCATCGAGGCCCAGCACCCGGCGCTCGCGATCGCCGCGAGCACCACCCCCGGAGAGTTTCTCGTCCCGAACCTGTTGGCGGACGTCATCAAGAGCTATCCCGGCTGGCGGATTAGCGTCGCGATCACCGATTCGGCCGAGGTCATCGACCAGGTCGAGCGGGGTGCGGTCAGCCTGGGGTTCGTCGGCTCCATCATGGATCGGCCGGCGTTGCGCTTCGTGCCGTTCGTGCCGGACGAACTGGTGGTCGCGGTCCGCGCTGACCATCCCCTCGCCCAGCGCACGGCCATCGCGCTCGAGGAGCTCGGCCGTTACCCCTTCGTGCTCCGCGAGGAGGGATCCGGGACGCTCAGCAGCCTCCAGCACCTGCTCTCGGATCAGGGGCGCGCCTTGCCGCGCCTGCAGGTGGTGGCGACCCTGGGCAGCACCCAGGCGGTGCTCTCGTCCATCCTCGCCGGCGCCGGCATCGGGATCGTGTCGTCGCGATCGCTTGCCCCCTACGGACCCGATCGCCTCAAGGCCATCCGTCTCGTGGGCCTGCCGCTCTGGCGCCAGCTCTACCTCGTGCATCGCCAGAGCGAGCTGCGAACGCAGGCCGTGGCGCGCTTCACCAAGGCGGCCATGTCCTGGGCCGCTTACCAATAGCCGTCTTTTGCCAAGCCTGCGGCTCGGCGCGTAAAATGGGCTCCGCTCGCCCCCCTGCCAGGAGACCTGCCATGCGTTGTCGCCGATTCGCCGTCCTGTTGGCTCCGTTCTTCGCCCTGCCGGCCCAGGCCGCGGTGCCTACCGATATGGGCGTCATCCCGTCGGTCGCCGTCTCGGACGACGCCACGGCCCTCATCCTCAACCCGGCGGGGCTCGGAGCCGGGCCGGGCGGGACCACCATGCTGACCCGCGAGGGCTGGTCGACCGGCACCACTCGCCTGCTCCTGAATGCCGGTTCTTTGGGACTGGGCTACACCAACAGCAACGCCGGGGCCTCCTTCAACGACTACTGCCTGGGACTGGGGTTCGCCCTGTCGGATGCCTGGCGCTGGGGCATGACCTATCACCTGCCGGCTGAGGGCCGGCCCTGGACCTACGACCTCGGCGTCATGGCCCGGCCGTTCAACTACCTGGCCCTCGGGGCGGCGGTGCGCAACGCGTTCGCCGTTCCGGGCGGCTTCGGGTCCTCCGGCCGCGAGTACCAACTGGGTGCGGCGTTCCGCCCGTTCGGGCCCCGCTGGACCCTCAACCTCGACGTGCCCTACAACGACGCCGCCCCCTTCGCGTGGACGACGCTGCAGCCGTTCGTGGGCCTGGATGCCGAGGTGATCGACGGGCTACACCTGCGCGGTTGGGCGAGCACCTCCGGCGCCTTCCAGGTGGGGCTCGCCGTCCACTCCTTCCAGTTGGGGGCGGGCGTGATGGGCACGGCCGATCGGGCGGGTGGCTACCTGCGGCTCTCGGCCGTCCGGGAGCGGTCGGTCATCGGGGCCAAGGGGACCCAGTGGGCCAAGCTCGACCTGAACGAGTCGCTGGCGGCCGGCCAGGCAGGCGGACTCATCGGCCCGACCCGCGAGGTTCCGCCGGTCTACGCGGCCCTCGAGGCCATCTCGGACGCCCAGCGCGATCCCCAGGTCGGCGCGATGATCCTGAAGCTCGGTCCCACGTCCGCCGGCTGGGCCACCCTCGAGGAGGTCCGCGGCGCCCTCGAGCGCTTCCGGTCGACCGGCAAGCCGGTCGTCGCCTACTTCGAGGATGGGGACTTCCGCAGCTACTACGTGGCGACGGCGGCCGACCGGGTCTTCGTGAACCCGCTCGGGACCCTCGACTTCGCGGGCATCAGCCACACCTATACCTACTTCAAGGGACTGCTCGCCAACCTTGGCGTCGAGCCGCAGTTCATCTCCATGGGGCGCTTCAAGACGGCCATGGAACCCTACGAGCGCACCGATCCCAGCCCGGCCCAGCGTGAGCAGGGCCAGGCCATGATCGACGATCAGTTCAACCGGGTCGTCGGCGCGGTTTCAGCCGCCCGCAAGCTCCCGGCGGACAAGGTGAGGGCCCTGATCGCTCAGGGTCGCTTCATGGCGCCCGAAGCCCAGGCGGCTGGGCTGGTGGACGAGCTTGCCCATCGCGACGAGGTTCCGAAGCGCCTGGAGCAGGTTCTTGATCGGAAGCTCAGCTCGGTCGACGCCCTCAAGCTCCGCTACCGGACGGATGCCTGGGCCCCACCCAAGGTCGCCGTCGTGAACGCGGCCGGTGGCATCGCCGAGGGCCGCAGCGGCTCGAGCCTGCTCGAGGGGCCGCAGCTGGGGTCCGAGACCATCGTCGATGCCCTGCGGGACGTCCGCGAGGACGGAGCGGTCAAGGCCGTCGTCTTCCGCGTGGACAGCCCGGGCGGATCGGCCATGGCCTCCGAGGTCATGCGTCGGGAGCTCGCCCTGGTGGCGGCCAAGAAGCCCGTCGTCGTCTCGATGGGAGACGTGGCGGCCTCGGGCGGCTACTGGGTCTCCATGATCCCCAACACCCCCGTCTACGCCGACCCCGGGACCATCACCGGCTCGATCGGCGTCATCGTGGGCAAGTTCAACATCAACGGCCTGCTCACCAAGTGGGGCATCACCAACACGACGCTCAAGCAGGGGGCCCACGCGGACATGGACAGCAGCTTGCGCGCCTACACCCCGGACGAGGAAGCCATGCTGCGATCGTCTGGCGAGTTCTACTACGGCCGCTTCATCAGCCTCGTGGCCGCCCAGCGCAGCCTCTCGGAGGGCCGGGTACGCGAACTGGCGAGCGGGCGGGTCTACACCGGAGCCATGGCCCAGGGCCTGGGGCTCGTGGACAAGCTTGCGGGCCTGGACGAGGCCATCGCGGAGGCCCGGCGCCGGGCGGGGCTGGCGGATCAGGAGATCAAGCTGGCGTTCTACCCCGAGGCCAACCCGCTAGGCGCTCTGCTCTCGGCCGAGAATGGCGGATTGCGCCTCCGGACCGAGCTCTCGATCACCCAGGAGCTTCGCGAGGCGATGACGCGGCTCGAGCCGTGGGGCCAGAACCGGATCTGGCTCTTGCCCGTACAGGAAGGAAAGTAGCCATGGACCTACCCGCGCGCATCCTCGGACTGGATGTCGGCACCAAGACCATCGGGGTGGCAGTCACCGACCCGCTTGGTTATACGGCACAGCCCGTCGAGACGGTTAGACGTAAGGGGACGCAGGCCGATCTGGCAGAATTGCGGCGCCTCGTCGAGCTATACAACCCTGAAAGGTTTGTGGTAGGCTATCCCCTGAGCATGAGCGGCCTGCCAGGCCCGCAAGCGCGTTTTGTCGAGGAGTTCGTCGAGCATCTCCGGACGCTCGGACTGCCGGTCGAATTGATCGATGAGCGCCTGACCACCAAGCAGGCCGCCGACGCGCTGATCGAGACCGGGATGCGGCGCGACAAGCGCAAGGCGGTGATCGACCAGCAGGCGGCCATCCTGATTCTGCAGGGGTACCTCGATCGCCAGCGCCGCGCCGCGACGCCTCGGCCACCCCGGGAAGAGACGTAACTCGAGACGGCGCCCGTGGCGGCAAGCCAGTTGGCTTGCGGCCACATTGATGAAAGGACCAGAGACATGGAAGAAGCCAAGGAAGATATCGTCACGCTGGTGGACGAGGATGGCAACGAGCACGAGTTCGCCGTGGTCGACATCATCGAGGTCGACGACAAGGAGTATGCCCTCCTGATGCCCGCCGAGAGCGAGGGCGAGGGTGACGAGGACAGCGAGGACGTTCTGGTGCTTCGCTTCGAGGACGACTCCTTGGTCATGATCGAGGACGAGGCCGAGTTCAACCGCGTCGTTAAGTACCTCGAGGACCTCGGCGAGCAGGTCGAGGGCTAACCCCGAGTTTCGCCACCATTCTGCTTGGCCCTTTAGAATGGTGGCGTCAAGGGGTATAGCTTCATGCAAACGCGTCCATCGCCCCTGTTGATCCCTGGACGCAAGGAGGATCGGTGCCCAAGCGCGACGAAGAACTGGAGTACGAGTACGACGAAGAGGCCGAAGGCCTCGACGAGGACGAGTACGAAGACGAAGAAGCCTACGCTGACGACGACGAGTACGAGGACGACGACGAGGACTCCGAGTACGACGACGAGTACGAGGACGAAGAGGAAGAAGGTGCCGGCGGCGGCTGGATGAAGAAGGCCGTCTTCGCGGTGGCCGGTGTCCTGGCCCTCGGCGGTGTCGTCTACGCGGGCTCGCAGGGAATCATCAACATTCCCTTCATCACCAAG